>NZ_QSDM01000013.1:0-101911 GCF_003464045.1 Dorea sp. AM58-8
TCAAGCCCTCTGACGCTAAAGAATGGGCGTTACGCATGAAAGACAAAGGCTTTTCCTACAATACCATTAACAACCATAAACGCTCGTTAAAAGCGTCATTCTATATCGCTATACAAGACGATTGCGTAAGGAAGAACCCTTTTGATTTCAAGTTAAATGAAGTCCTAGAAAATGATACCAAAGAGAAAGTCGCATTGACAGAGGAACAGGAACAAGCCTTATTGTCATTTATTAAGACGGACAATGTGTATCACAAGCATTATGATGATGTGCTGATACTGTTAAAAACAGGACTTCGTATCTCGGAACTGTGCGGTCTGACAGTAGCCGATATTGATTTCAAGAATGAAGTTGTGATTATCGACCACCAGTTACTAAAGAGCAAGGAACAAGGCTATTATATTGAAACGCCTAAGACGAAAAGCGGAATAAGGCAAGTACCATTAAGCAGAGAAACGATACAGGCATTTCAACGGGTTATGAAGAAACGCCCAAAGGCAGAACCATTTGTGATAGACGGACAGGGCAATTTCCTATTTGTCAATCATAAGGGCAAGCCAAAAGTTGCGATTGATTACAACGCCTTATTTGTCCGTATGGTAAAGAAATACAACAAGCACCACAAAGACAATCCCTTGCCACATATCACACCGCATACGCTACGCCATACGTTCTGCACAAGGCTGGCAAGCAAGAACATGAACCCAAAAGATTTACAGTATATCATGGGGCATTCAAACATTAGTATCACAATGAATTGGTACGCTCATGCGTCCATAGATACCGCAAAATCAGAGGTTCAGCGTCTAATCGCATAAAAGTATTTACCACGATTTTAACAACGATTGATAGAGAAAATATAAGAAGATAGACCTAGATATGCGAGGTTTACCACAAAAGCAAAATGCCCGTAGAGCCTATAAAATAAGGCTTTGCGGACATTTAAGAAGATATAAAAAGATAGTCAAAAAGACATATATAATTTATATAAAAGCATAGGGAGACGCAATCCTTTCTATTCCATCTTTTCCTGTCCATCCAGCAAATCCATATGTTTTATAATTTTCATCTCTTCATTGCGCTCCACTATCCAGAGTGCTATACTCCATATCGACACATCATATAAACACTAACATCTATCAGGCATACCATTTTGCCTGACAACAAAGGAGCACACATGCAATACAGCATCCCTGATTATTATAAAGAATTTCACTGCATCGCCGGCCAATGCGAAGAAACCTGCTGCGCCGGCTGGCAGATTATGATCGATAAGAAATCCCTTAAGAAATATATCCACACGAAAAGTCCATACAGATGGACACTGCTTCGTGGAATTGATTTTCTCCACGGCGCATTCCGTCAAAAAAAGGAAAAACGCTGTTTCTTTTTAAATGAGAACAATTTGTGTAATCTGTATTCGAATCTTGGGGAATCTGCGCTTTGCAAGACATGCAAGAATTATCCAAGACACATTGAAGAATTTGAGGATGTACGCGAGATCACGCTGTCCGTTTCCTGTCCGGAGGCAGCAAGGATTCTGTTGTCCAAAACAGAACCGGTTCGCTTCCTCACCTATGAGAAGCCGGGCACAGAAGAATACGATAACTTCGATCCATTTCTCTACTCCATGCTGTTAGACTGCCGTGAAGAAATGTATCACATTTTGCAGGATCGTTCTCTTTCCCTCTGGACAAGAACTGTGCTTATCCTCGGAATGACACACGATATCCAGACACGTATTGATCAGGAAAATGTATTCGACTGCCAGAACGTAATAACCCGCTATCAGAATCCGGGTGCTGCAAAAAAAGCAGCCTCCATTCACTTTGGCGAAGCTGCATTCTCTTTCCAGCACAGTATGTTAAAATCACTTCACCGATTAGAAGTGTTAAACGAACACTGGCCGAATCTCCTGTTAGAAACTGAAGCCATCCTCTACTTGAACGGAACCGGACATTACAAAGAAGCCTGTCGCGCATTTCTGAATAACAAAGTTATGATCCAGCTCGAACAGCTTCTTGTGTACTTCATCTCCACCTATTTCTGTGGAGCTGTATATGACGGTGAAGTCCTCGCCAAAGCACAGATGTCTGCCATCTGTACCGGACAGATCTTCGACCTGTGGCTCGCACGCTACATTGAAAATGGGAATGTCATTTCCGAAGAAGAAAAAATCGAATTGTTATATCGATACTCCAGAGAAATCGAACATTCCGATGAGAATTTAAAAATAATAGAAAAGATTATGGTCGGGCATAAGGTGCCGTGGCTATAATAAAATGAGGCTGTTGCAAAATAGATGAACTGCTCCCCGTCAAGCAGACAATTCATCTCACGAAATCTGTCGTTTTTTCGAATTATCCTTAATATTTCTTTTCAATTCTTCTATTTTTCTATCAGCTGCATATAATTTATTATACCATTTTATAGGAGTATTGCTATGTTAACTATTCTTTTCCTATTATATTGTGCCATAAAGACGAATACCCTCTATGATCTGTACACAAGTGACCAAGAACAACTACAATTTATCCGCCAGTGGAATCGTGAGCATTCTATATAAATAAACACAGAAGCCACAGTCTCCCGTGGCTTCCCCTATAAATCCGAATACAGCTCTGCTTTATATGTATTCTTTTACATATGAAATCTACATATGAAATTTCCCTACGATCATCCCCAATGGTGAACATGTCTCCTCCGGATATAACGGATTTGCATATTTTGAGAAAAATGAAAATTCCACTAATTCCCAGGCTCTTCCCACATCTTCTATAAAGACATCCACCAATTCCGGATCCCACTTCGTAAATACTATCTCATCATCCAATAATTCTTCTATGACACGACGCTCCATCGTTGCTACAAAATATGCTTTCCCCTGCCATAAACATACCTCAACCGGAGCTTCAGAACGCAACTCGTCCAGTTCTGTCACATTCGACCCAAATATCGGAATCTTATACAGCTCGTACGTCTTCCAATCCTGAAATGTGTCAATGCTCTCGAAATAACACAGCCTTAACTCGCAATCAGAGCCTGTATACGCTATATTATACGCAGTGCACTGCAGATCAAGATAACACTCCGCATGATCCGGACCTTTTATCTGACGATCCGCATATCTTTCTGCGATCACTTTTTGCTCCGGGAATTCAAAGTCTTCTTTCTCCGGCCAGTAACCTGAAAAATATGAAGAAACAAAGGTCAGCTTTTCATCCTGCGGATTCCATCCGACCGTCAATATACCAGACTCGCTAGTTTCAAGTTCACGCACAAACATTTCCACCCATCTTCGACCCGGCACGTTTTTCACTAATTTGCGAGATAATACTAAAAAGGCACTGTCACGTATATGAATGACTTTTCCCAACTCAGGAATGTACGGATTATTACGGATAAACGCTTCCTCTTTCGCATCGTTTTTAATCTGCTCCGCAGTCTCCACCAGATGTTCCGGGTCATCCTTCATCCCCTTTCCGATCCAGTAGAGTGCCTTTTCATAACTCTGTGGCACCTCTTTTCCCTGTGCATAGCATAGTGCCATCGCTTCCATAGCTACTGGGTTTCCCTCTTTAGCTGCCTGATAATAATAATGAACCTTTGCGAATTCATTTTTCTCTTCCAAGGCATCTAATCCTTCTTTCAGACATCTCCGGGCAGTCTCATACGAATATTCTGATTCACTGCTTTCATCATTTGTCAACATCCCGTCTGTATTTGGAGCAGATAAATTCTCCTCCCCGGTTCCCAATATAAGCTTCAATGCAGTCACCAGAAATCCTGTATAAATAGACCCACACACGCTCTCTCTGCGTCCATCTTTATAACATAAGCACATATAATCTGACGAATCCTCTGCGACAGATACATCGCTCAATTCATCATAGCATATCGGCTGCGGGATTGGATTTTTCTTTCTCAAATGATCAAACATGCTGCCATATAGCCCTTTTTTCGAAAACAGGAATCCCTTTTTACCATTTGAAAATGCACCTGTATTGCAATAAGCCTCTATATCCTCCTCCGCACACCCCGTCGCAAATCCCCGAAGCGCATTCTCAATCTGCTTTGTTTTCATCTCCTGACGGCTCAATACATGATTGGGCAATGTATGATGCTTGTGATCCTTTACCGACTCCTGTGTAATTCCCGCTACTTTTGAATATATATCCATGACCAGTCTCCTTCACTGAATAATAATTACATCTCTGTCTTGTCGTTTCTCGTGCACATCGGCAATGCACTTACAATTTTCTCCTGATAGCTATCAATCGAGATTCTCTGATTATCTGCTAATCTCTTTTCAAACATCGGTATAAATCTGGCATCATCCAGCTGAATATTAAAAATCTGCTTTCCATTCGTCCACGCATCCAACAGCTCATCCTGCACAAATTCAGAATTCACCGCTGCTTCCGAACTAAACAACATCACACACTCCGCATTTGCAATCTTGTCTTTTAACATCTTAGACCAATTGGCACCCCAGGTAATACCATCATCATACCAGATGCGGTAAGTCTGCCTTTGAAGAAAATACAGTACCTTATACACTTCTTCTCTGTCAGCATGTGCATAACTGACAAAAATGTACGGATCTGCTCCGTTATAAGGCAGCGATACATATTTGTTATTATTCAGACGCTTCTGAATCTCCCCACGTTTCTCGATGATCTGTTCATATTGCTTATCCAAAGCTTTCAGATCATATACCGAATCCTCTCCGGTATACAGCACAATCTCGTCAAAGATTTCTTTGTTATCCAGATACATTTTCTGCATCTTCTTATTCGCCGCAACTCTGGTCACTTTCTCCGACTCTGAGAATACGCCGTATTTCACAACGCTCTGCTCCACCGTAAGAACATCTTCAAACAAATGAATAACCGTCACATAATCTCCGTACGCAGCTTTCAACTCGGCAATGAACCCAAGCGAAGAAGCCCCTAGTGTGATCAACGAGTCCGTCACACCTCTAACCGCATCGACAATCCACTTCTGATTAAACCCGACACACACGCCATCCAGTCCATATGTAAAATCCAGCATTTCCAGTTCTTCCTCAGAAATGTAAACTTTGTCGTCATACCACTTCTGAAACCATTCATTACTGTCAGCCGTGTTTTCATAATTCTTCTTGTCTACTTTAGCATCATCCCGCACATAATTGTATTTTGAGATAATGGAAAATCCTTTTTTTCGGAAAATTTCCCGCGTCTCATATCCCAGATCGAGCGTCGCTCCATATACGATAAATAACATAATTTTAATCCTCTCCTCATTTCTCCAGCCGCTTGATCGCCTATTCCTTCCTCTTATATTGTATTGGTATGCCAAAGTATGGTCAAGGGTGTTGTACAGATGGTCATCCGATTGAGCCGATCGCAGTCGGCAATGCTGACAAGCACCCTGATAATCTGGATAAAACAGAAGAAAAGCAGGCGGAGAAATCCGCCTGCGAAAATTTGAATACTTTCTGCTAATTTGCGATGCAACACATCAAATGTCAAATTCTGATCTCTGCATGGAAGTTCTTCAAATCTGATATTTTTACCATCCAAAATCAGTCTTGAAAATTCAAGTGTATCTACCTCTATCGTTGCAGTATCGTTCCGTTTATATGCTTTTGATTTATATAAATACGGCTTTTGAAGTCCGCTTTTTACTATAAGTTTTATCGTTTGATCATTGTTCTGTATTTCAAGAGTATAATCAGGCTGCGGTGAAATACTATCATTAATCTTATTTTCGATATCCAGACAGGATTGTTTTACATCCTTTCCATCTTTATTGATTATATGATATGCATAAATGTACAAAAAACAATCGTAAAATTTTACAATTGTTTTTAGCATTCATAGCGCATCCACTGGATATAAACCAACTAACAATTGTGCGCATGCTTATATTTTCTAATGTACTAAGCATGTCACATAAGCTATATTCATATTTCTATTATCAATAGCCAATTCTACTATTAATAACATTTACACGATCAATAGTTGGTTATTCTTTTCCAAATCTGTTTTTATTGACGTCACTTCTGAATTCTGCTAATATAAAAAATGTTTTGAGCAGCATGAATTTGACATTATAGATGTCACTAATAATAACATTGGAGAAATGGATATGAAGAAAATATCTTACCAGAAAATGGCGAATCTTGTAGTCGCCAAAAGAAAAGAACAAAAACTCACCCAAGCCCAGCTTGCAGAAATGACTGGCATCCATAGAGCTATGGTAAGCCGATTAGAAGCTTTAGATTACATCCCTTCTATCGATCAGCTTCAAGCAGTTGCTGAAGCACTAGGATTCGAAGTTACAGACTTATTTGAAGAAGAAAATCCTGTTTCCTATAAGCCTGTTCTTGACAAAAAATACAACATCGCAGTTGCAGGTACCGGTTATGTAGGTTTGTCTATTGCCACACTGCTTGCACAGCACAACCACGTAACAGCCGTTGATATCATTCCAGAAAAAGTAGAGCTTATTAATAATAAAAAATCTCCAATCCAGGACGACTATATTGAAATGTATCTTGCTGAAAAAGAACTGAATCTTACAGCTACACTGGACGGAGAAGAAGCATACAAAAATGCAGACTTCGTTGTAATCGCAGCTCCGACCAACTACGACAGTAAGAAAAACTTCTTCGACTGTTCTGCAGTAGAAGCAGTTATTGAACTTGTATTAAAAGTAAATCCAGATGCGACAATAATCATCAAATCCACAATCCCAGTTGGATATACAGCATCTGTACGAGCAAAATACAATACAAAAAATATCATTTTCAGCCCAGAGTTGACAAAGTATACACACGTGATATTTTCAAACGTGATTAAACATTTGATACCTTCCATGTGATGAAGAATCGCAACATAAGCCACAACTGCACTTCGGAGTATACCGGGGTGCTGTCTGTGGTTCATGCAGGATACCGCCCCCTTATTTAATTGAAGCGGCCAGATTTTTCTTCAAACGCATATATGCTTCATACGCTGGAGTTGTTCCTTCCAGAAATCCGCTTTGATATGCATCGCTCTTCTTAATGTCATTGCGCTTTAAAATATAGCTCAAGTTTTCCACTGTAATGCCATTTCGATTTCTTACGATACAAATTCCATCATTTCGGTCATATTCATCCAGCAGTTCCGGATAATGCGTTGCGAAAATCAGCGTTCCGCCTCTTTTGTTAAGTCGGCTGTCCATGAAGAAACGCATCAGAGTCGTTACAATTTCTTTGTTAAAATGGTTTTCGATTTCATCCACCAGAAGGTATCCGCCGGACTGAAGAACCTCTTTTACCATTGAAAAAGTAATGATACCCTTGATTGTGCCGGAAGACAGGTACTGTTCAAGATCCACTGCATTGTTCAGGATAATTTCATCTTCACCCTTAAACTTCAGATGAATAAAGGTTTTTCCATCTGTTTCTTCAAAACACAATTTTTCAATGGTCGGATCAAGTTAGTACCAGGTGTCTGGCACCTAATAATAATAATAATTTGAAAAACTGTGCAATATTCTTAACTGTACACCCAATGATGTGTTCGCTTTCAAAGATGAAAAAGATTTGTAATACCGTCATAGTATAGCAATATTTCTATGGCGGTATTTCTGTATATAGCAGGGCAGAGAAAAACCGCAGGTGAAAATTCCTGCGGTTTCTATTTTCTCATACTCTTTACATTTTATTTTTGGTTGGCATCGGAACAAATTCCAGCTTTAATTGCATTCCTAATCCCTGTGCAAGTTTTTTCACCATACTCAGACTGGGATTTCTTGTTCCATTCTCGATCCGGCTTATATCTGCCTGCGTAATTCCGGTTTTAGCTGATAAATCTTTCTGTGTCATATTCTGCTGCACTCTTGCATCAATCATCGCCTGGATAATATCATATTCCGGTTGCAATGCATCATATTCTGCCTTTACCTCCGGATTCTGCAATGCTCTTTTTTTATAATCTTTATAGCTACTCATTGCCATACCTCCGTTCATAATCTGCTTTATACTTCTTTGCCAGTTCTTTTTCTGCCTTTGGTGTCTTCTGCGATTTTTTTATAAATCCATTGGTCAGTACCGCCTTCTTGCCTACGATAAAGAAATACAGTACTCTTGTAATATCTGATCCCTGCTTGGTTCGAAGCTCAAATATCCCATTCTCCAATGGTTTTGAATATGGCTCACGAAGCAATGGACCGTTCATTTCCAGTAAGTCAATTGTCCGCAATGTTTTTGCCAGCAACTTAGGCTCCAGGGAATCTAGTAGTTCCTGCACAGGGCATCTTCCATCTTCTGTATCATATAAAATGATCTCGTACATTAGTATACTCCTTCCTCTTTATAATTATAATATGTCGTATTCAACATATTGTCAAGATGGTTCCAAACACTTTTTCATATAATATTACGCATTTTTAAACGTTTTACTATAGCTCCTGTTCCTCGTCCCATCCTAGTCTTGCGTTTCTCGGTACTTCTCAAATGTATCCTGTACCTTCTCCGCCACTTCTGATTCATACACACCAGCTGTGATGAGGAGCTTCCGGACTTTGATAGGATTTAGGTTCAGAGCATCACCGATGGCCTGCAAGGACATAAGTTCATTATTCTCACGCTCCATTTCATTTAGTTTTGTTCTTCTTTTATTTCCGTTACAAACTATATAACAGTCTTCAAAATATACCGTGTGCGCCTCAGCTCCGGGAAGCCTGTGTTTCACACACGGCATTTATTTTCTCTTGTTTTCACCCGTCATGTTCCAGTTTGTGATATACTCTTTGTCAAGACGAACTACTTCTTCAAAATCAGTAATATCGCTTCGACCACTTACCTGCCACATACCGGTGATTCCCGCTTAATTGCCAGCCTTGCACGATGGTGAAGCTCATACAAATTCGTTTCTGAGATGAGGGGTGGGCGAGTACCTACAATCGACATATCGCCTCCTGATGTAAAGGTAGAAACAACTTTTTTTCAAAGAAAATTTTTCATCACAAAACCATGCAATTACCCTCAAAAAATCGCACAAAAAAGAACCTCCGATTTCTCAGAAGTCCTTATTTTACGCCATTTCTTTAAAATTCATCTGCTGTCTGCACTGTTGCCTGCTTCATATCAAATTCAACCAGATTATGCTCTATATGGCACATTCCAGTCAATCGGTATGTCTTTTCCTTGTCCCAATTACATGTATTCCAGATCATCCGTAACATTGGCACACTACTGATCTTAAATTCCCAATTCTCCGGATTGTATTTAGGCACACGAAAACATTCTGCTTCCTTTCTGGCACATGCCTGTACCACTAATCCTTTCTTATCAGAGTTAAAAAGGAACCGTATGTACCTCGGCTCTCCCAGTGCCACTATTGTTGAATGAAAAATTCTTATCTTTCCCCATTTTTGGCACAAAGAAATCCCTGGTATCATCATATTGTTTTCCTGCATATTGATACCTCCAATCTCAGAGCAGACTTTTCCCTGTCTTCATCTATTTTGGTGTTGTAAATTCCGCATATCCCTTCAGCATATTTATTTCCAAGGCTTTCTTATGTTCCTCTACTGGCAATCCAAAAGAATCTTTCCATTCTTTCGGATAAAAAGGTGTACGAGTCTTTTTATTTATTTCTTCAGTAGAAGTATTATCCTCTGATGCATTTGATAATGACGTTCCTTCTATATTATTGCTACTCTCTGCATTTTCCTGATTTTCTGCATTTTTCTTCTGACGTTTTCCCTTAGTATCCAGGTATATCTCTGTCTCCATCAAATCAAATACATATATTGTCTCACCTTCAAATGAAATCTTATGTCCTAAAATCTTATAACGGCAATCCAGATTCCACCCCATCATTTCATACATCATGGCAGAAAAGATTTTGTTTGTCATTTTCCTGCTTTTTCTTTTATCTGGTTTTGCCACGCACCAGCGAAGTGCGTCTTTATCATTTTCTTCGCACTTTCGGACAACCATTCTTTTATTTTCCTGGTTTACAAGTATCTGTATATAAACTGCATCCTCCAATCCGGCAATGCAGGCTGTATTAAATGTTACGCTGTCTCTCCGGATCACAACAGCAGGCTCCCTTAAATGTGCAAACAACTCACGTCTGACAACCTGATAACCGTCATAACTGAAATCCTCTGCCAACTCTATCGCTTTTTGATCAACAATCTCCTGCTCATCTGTGTAATTTGTTATATCACTCATATGTAGCACACCTCATTCTATCTATCAGTTTCTCAGCTTCATCTATCAAATCATCCAATATTTTTCTGGTTATAATTTCCATGCCTTCAACCGTCTTTGCCGGGCGTAGTATTTCCCAATTTCCTTTATATGCTACTCGTTGAAGAAAAACTGTTCTGTTTGTTGTTTCTCCAAAATTATGAATCCATGCTTTTGGATAAAGTACTTTCTTAACAGTCTTCATATTTTCAGATGGGGCTTCTACCGATGAGTCTATATGTTGTTCGTCAACATATTCTTGTACGAATACCTCTGGTTCTTCTAATTCAAATATCAATAGTTGTTCGTCTGAGTTGCCACAAAATTGTCCTCGTAATTTATATTTGCAATCGCTATCCCAATTCATAAGTTCAAATAACGGTTCCGAGAAGCCTTTGCAGCTCTTAGGCAGAACTGCCCAACGTCCATTTCGTATAGTTCCCCATTTTATCGCATTTACATTACTTTTTTCACATGGACGAACAGCAATACATTTCTCTACTGAATTAAATAGCAACTCCACATATTCTACATTTTCAAATTTTTTCATACATGCAGTATTAAACGCAATCTTTCCAGAAGATATTGTAACTGCCGGATCAAATCTTGTTGAGAAAAACTGTGCTCTTACGATCTCATATCCGCTCAAGTCGAAAGTACTTTTGATCGTTTTCTCTTCATGAATCTCGTTTGAATCTTCATCATATGCACTTAATGATGCTTTTTTATAATCATCAGTTGAAAATCCATTCCATGCCCGGTTTACCGGCACAAATCCTTTTAATACCCCTTGATCAACTACCTGTAATGTAGGCAAAGGATACCCTTTTCTACTATACTTTCCTGCTTCTAACAGTTTTTGTGCCGCATTATAAATTTCTCTGCTTACTATTGCCTCATGGTGATCTGCTTGCCTGTATTGATTTCTGTCATGGTTATTTTTCTTTGACTTATGATCCAGATAATTTGGTGTAAATGTTTTTCTGGACAAAACATCGCCACAATGTCTTTCATTGCGAAGAATATTTACAACTGCACTTCCTGTCCACTTTGTGTTTCCCAGTTTTGTTTTCCGTCCCAAATCCATTAATACCTCAGCTATTTCAGAAGTCGGAAAACCACTTAAAAACAGATAATAACACAGTCTGACCGTATCTGCTTCTGTTTCGTTGATAACAAGATTTCCATCCTCGTCTTTATCATATCCTAAAAGTTTTGGTGTCAGAAAAATCCCCCTTGAAAACCGTTGTTCAATAGAGATGTTCATAATTTCACTTTTCGTGTGCGATTCTTCCTGTGCTGCTGCCGACAACACTGCAAGCATCATTTCACTTGTATTATCAAGCGTATAAATGTGCTCTGTCTCAAAAAATACACCCACCTGTGGCTTCATATTTGCCAGTTCACGAACCTTAGCAATACAGTCAACAATATTTCTGGCAAATCTGGATACGCTTTTGGTAACTATCAAATCTATTCTTCCAGCTTGGCAGTCTGAAATCATACGGTTGAATTCATCTCTATGCAATAAGGATGTTCCTGAAATACCTTCATCTGCATATATTCCAACAAGGTTCCACCCTGCATGTTCTTTTATCATATCTTCATAATGATTTTTCTGCAGTTCATATGAAGATGTCTGATTAGCATCATCCGTAGACACACGACAATATGCACACACTCTTTTTGTGCCTACATCCTCAAATAGTTTTTCTTTCTGTTTCGCTGGAATGAACTCCAATTCACTACGATCTACGCCCTTGTATCTTGCACGAATCTTCTCTTTTCGTTCTTCCTGGCTTACAGCATGTTTTTCTTGTTCATTCATATGCTGTCCCCCACTTCCATATGCCAGTACCATATCTTGCCTTTTTTATATGCACTAATCTCCGCAATTTTCTTTGCTTCCTGTACCGTTCGCTTGGCAATACCATATTCTTTCATTTTTTCATAGATATATGTACTTGGCAGATCTTCCACCGCCAACAACGTTTGAAGATATTCAACCGCAACATCTTTTTTGGCGGTACTTTTTTCCACAGCCAGCAATTCCTCTATATTTATCTGACATTTTCCCATCCAGTGAAAACCTTTTTCTTTATCCAGTTCAAATCCGATTGGTTCGCCTTCTGGTGCAAGGCTCGATTTCACCGGAAACATATATCTTTTCCATGGTTCTTCTTTGTCTCTTGATACCATAAGAATACTTCTCACTGTTGCGGCAATATCAATACTTCCTAATCCTCTATAAATCTGCTTTCCACCGCTATTCTTTGTCATATGTCCCACCAGAACAATCGCACAGTTTGTTTCTTCTGCAACCTTGGATAGTTTTGACAGTGTTTCCCGCATTTTTACGGCATTGGTCATATTTCCATTATGTCCAATAAATGCCTGTATCGGATCAAGCACAACCATTTTTGCACCAATCTGGTTAATTGCAGTCTTTATGCGTTCATCTTCCAGTGTCAGTTCTCCATTATCGTCTTTTATAAATGCAACTCTATTACAATTTGCCCCTGCCTGTTCAAGTCTTGGTTTTATCGTATCGCCTTTTCCATCTTCTGAACATTGATATATCACAATCTCCGGTTCTTTTATCTTTTGACCGTCCGGTAAATATCCGCCTTTTGTCAATATAGCTGCAATATGAATAATTAATGTTGATTTTCCTTCTCCCGGATCACCCTGTAACATTGTAATTTTCCCACAGGGAATATATGGATACCATATCCATTCCACCTCCGAGGTTTTCACGTTGGAATAAAATTCAACACCTGTAATTGTATCTTCCAAATTTGATACCCCCGGTGTTTTATGTATTCTTCTACTACATGTGAATAATCGCACTAAAGTTCTACTTATATTTAATTATAATATATCTCTTTTAGGAATACAATAAGGAATATCAAATGTGTGTGGAGTTTCATTGTAAACATTAACTAATAGTCAAAGTCTAGGAGGTGACAGGTTTGGAAGTAGAAATTGATTATCTTGCTATTGGAAAGAGAATCCGCACTGCACGTCTGTCAAAAAAAATGACTCAGGAAACACTTTCAAATATGATTGACGTTGCCCCTACCTATGTCAGCAGTATCGAAAACGGACATACCAAGTTAAGTCTGGCTACTCTGTTAGGGATTGCACAGAGTCTTGATACAACCGTGGATCAGCTCTTATACGATAATACCCCTGTGTTGGTTTCCAAGTTCGATGCTGATATAAAAGAACTTACTTCTGATTGCAGCAATCAGGAAAAAGAATTTTTACTGGAAATTATAAAATCAACAAAAACTGCATTACGCAACTACAAGCCCGTCAAATAATTCAAGGATGCAGAAACTTCTTTATTTCTGCATCCTTCTTTTATACTTTTGCGGTCTTGCTTCCTTGCACTCTTATAATAAACGATGGAGGATTCAAATGAAAAAAAACGCTATACTTTTCTCAGCAAGCAATTATGAAAAATCGTCTCTAGTCAGAACAGACGATCTTCCTGGTGTAAAATATGATATTCAGGCTATGCATAAACGACTTGTTCAAATCGGATTTGATGTCAAACAAATCGAAAACGTCTCAAAAGATCAAATCATTCCTGCTTTAGAAGATAATGCTTCCCATTCGCCTTGTGATGCTATCCATATCGTATACTTTACCGGACACGGCGGACATAATAACGGTAATAATTATATTTATCCAGTTGATTTTGCATCCAAGTTTGAGAAAAGCAAAGATATTGAAGCATCCGCAATGAATATTCAAGATATTATCTCTCTATATAAAGGAAAAGGACGGCTTATCCTCATTCTGGATGCCTGTCGTTCAGATTTTGGCTTATCTAAAAGGTATTATTCTGAGATAACTGCTGCTGAAGATGTATATATTGCTTACGGAACTCAGTTTCAATATACTTCTATCGGTATTGCCAATCAAATGAGTCCATTTACCCAGGCTATCTGTGATGAGATATTAGAACCAAACATTGATGTAGATGAGTTATTTACACGAGTACGCAGAAATGTGTATTCCAAATATCAAATTCAAATCCCTGCCAGTGTTAATGCCCTTCTCAATAGAATTGTTTTACATAAACAGTTAAGTTATACGAATTTCGATGAAGAAGTGTACAAATTTGTAAAAAATATGCGGACGATTACAACAATAAATATGGATACTTTCATGGTGATGATCTGATTTTTATAGACGCCGCTCAATATTTCAATATCAGTTTTTTAGATGCCGTATGGAAATTTAGGAAAGTAGATAATAAGGTATATACTGATAGAGGTGCAAAAATCCCCCTCCTTCCAGAAGATGAATCAAAATTTGTCACCTTTCACGGATTATTCCGTGGCAAAGAATATTTTACATGTGATGAAAATCATACTTGGTATTATAATGGACGCCAAATCCGTATGGGAGAAATTCCACCATTACCAGCAAGTATGCATCCCGAAGCTCCTGAAGTCGGAAAAGAATTATATGTCACCTTTGACATTCAAAAATATGACAATTCTATCATAATAACCACCAACTTGCCTGATAATTATATCCTCCTAGTAAAGAGCAATCTTTCCAAAAATTCAGACCGCAAGACAGTAACAAATGGTTCTGTAATGATTGAAAATGCCCAAAATATTTCATCCATAACCATCGGCTCCGCTTTTATCACCGATTCTTCTGTTAAAGAACAACTAGGAAAAAGAGCCAGAAACCTTCTTGGCAAATATGTAAAATACGATCCTGTTTGTGGAAATCAAATAAGTGCTGTTTTTAACTTTTAACAGAATTACTCATTACTGCTGATATACAATCATTGCATATCAGCAGTAACATATATACTTACTCACAATACAGCCACCGATCACCATCCCAATATGGCTGTGCTTCGCTTCTGGAATTATACATTTCATCAAACAAATTAAAAGCTACTAATCTTGCTGTGTCAAAATCAGAAATCTTTTTCCCATGATAATTCCAACGCCATTCTCCTGCATAGCAAACACCCCATCCCGTGCCGTATTTGCTACGCATGATTGTAATGTTTTCGCCTTTATACTTTAATGTAAAGTTCCCAGATCTAACTACCTGACGCCATTCTTTTTTCATAAAATTCTTTTTTCGTTGTACTCGATTTTTCAAATCTCTTTCCCTTGCTTCCGGATTTTCATAGTCATCCGTCATCTTGCACGCACAATCACACCCTACTCTCAGTTCTCCTCGATATTCCGGATGCGTCATAATATGCACATATCGTATCTTCTCATTACCACACATTTCACATCGTTCGTATCTTATTTCTTCGCCAAAGTCTACTTCCTCCCCCAAATCTTCTATTCCTATTTCCGTCCATCCTTTGTGTGGAATGCCTTTCTTATCCCATCGCATTTTACCGCCTCCCGTCAATATTCATACTAAATATGCTAACATATTATTTTCAAATATACAACATATAGGGAAGTTAGTGCCTATCTTTTTCAGCACAACTTCCCTATACCATACTTCAAATTTTAAATTTCCGAATCAAACATTGACAACCCTGCCAACATCATATCTTCATCCATATCTAAATTTTCATTATCTTCCGACTCCGCTTCTGGCTCATTCTGATTACCTGTCTCAGTCATAGATTTCTCAATTCTTGATAAAAAATCTTTATCCTGCAATAATTGCCTTTTAATATCTTCTATATTTATGTTTCCGGTGGAAGAAACCGTATTCACTGCTGTCTCTCCGTTTTTCATCCAGGCATGAACCAGTTCTGTCACAAGTGCCGTCTTGCATCTTTTCTTGGTCTTTAAATATTCTCCCGCTTCTCTTTGGCGTTCATCATCTTCATTGAAAATCAGCACGACCTTTATCTGTCCCATGAACCGCACCTCCTACCCTCTACGCAGGCGAGCTGCTGTCAATTTTTCATATCCGATAGCATTAGCACGCACATCATCAATAAATTCCACATATTTAAACTCTGAGGAATTTTCAATTTGCTTTCTCAACAGCAAACTTCCACCACCAAGAAAAACAGCCGGATTAGTTCTGAAATCAGTCACATGAGTATGTAGTTTATTAATGATTCTCTGTAACCAGTTTTCTGCCATTCTCTGAATTTCCACAATTACTTCCTCGTCCAGAATGGTTTCCTCCTGCATTAACACCTGTTCCACATCAGAAGAATCTAAGTGAATACCATAGTTCTGCTGTATTGCATTGGAAATTTCCGACCTGAGAACTGCCATACCTGAACGATCACTGACACGGACAGATAAATCCGGTTTTCCATTTCTAATCACCAGAAGATCAACCGTTCCGTCTCCAATATCAATGCAGTTTACTGTGCGGTATTTCTTTAAAAGGCTTGCTTTAAAGCACATAACAGCCGCAAAGTTCTGAGGACTGACAAATACATCCTTCAAATAGAACTTACAGTTTTTCCATTCATTTTAAATGTAATTCCATGTTTTGCATAATCTAAAAAATATTTCTTGAATGATGTTGCCTGCTGCCCATAATCTGCCGGAGGTAATCCGATTCCCAGTACTACATCTTTTCCCGTCAACGTAATTCCCTTATTCCGGGCTTCCATTGTAAGAGCATATAATGTCAAAATAAAATAATCATCATCTACTGTTTTGTCTGCCTTAAATGGCATTTTTGTATCAGACAACGTATAATAGGTTCCCTGGTATTCCAAAATATCCTCATTCATAAATCTTCCCGGTTCTGACACATATCGAACAAGACCACATGGGAAGCATACACTTTCTCCCTTCATATTTCCGTTTCCATGGTCAATTCCAAAAATAAGCTCTGCCATTGCTTTTCCTCCTGTTTTTTAACTGTACTTTAAGTAACATCAGTATATCTCTCAGTTTCAATTTTACTAATATTTAAGTAGCACTTATCTGTAATCTGCTATCACTTTTGTATGTCTTGTTCTACTTAAATATTACTTTTGTATGTGTTTTAAATATACACCATACATTTGTATGTGTCAATACATTTTTATATATTTTTGTGTATTTTATGATAGGAAATATGATATAATCCAGCTATGGAGGTAGCATAATGACTGTTGGTGAAAAAATTAAATATTTTAGAACTTTACATGGTTTTACCCAGGATCAGCTTATACAGGCTACTGGTCTAAGCATAAGTACATTGCAAAAATATGAATCTGATGAACGCAAACCTAAACCGGAACAGCTCTTAAAAATATCCCAGGCACTCGGCATCAGCATAAATGTTTTCATGGATTTTGATATTCATACCGTTTCTGATCTGCTCTCACTTATTTTCAAAATGAATGAGCAACTGGATTTAAACTTTAATTCTCAAAAGGACAGCAATGGGAATATTCTGCCCGATACCCTGACGCTTTCATTTGGAAATCCGGTAATTAACCAAAAACTTTCTACTTACGTTGCTTTTCTAAATAAAATGGCAGATTCAGAAAAGGAACAATACACCCAAGCACTTCAGGAATTAGAGAACCACCTTCTTGATGACAGTACAGATATTCAAAAAACAGCTCCGATTAAGGAGCATCTGCTCCAGCTTCTGATTCTGCTTTTTCCGATCCTTCCTATCAGAAAATACAGAACCTGTTATCTGATTGTACTTCACAGGAAATGGAATGGATTTTAAAGTCTGTACAACTTATAAAAGAATGTATGCGTAATACTCCTGAGTAGCTATAATTTTCCGCAACCAAATACAAAATGAGAGGAAAACAGTTGTCATGCTGCATCCTCTCATTTTCGTACTATCATTTTTTCAAATCTTCTATGATCTTTTCCAGATTAATACCCATTCCATTAAATTGTGGCTGTAAAATCAAATACTCTTTCAACGGTGAAAGCTTACCAAGTATCTTCCTAATCCGACCACTTTTCTTTTCCAGCTCTAATTCCAGCTCCTTCAAGCACAATTTATAATATGGGACTGCAATATTTATTTCCTTCAAATAACCTTTCAGTGTTTCTATGCTTGAAGTGTCATTCAAACGTATGGCTGCATTTCCTAATATTATCAGAAAATCTATACAATCCACGCCCAATGTATTAAACTCGACATTTTCCAGATATTCTTTTAAATTCTTAATCTTATTTTGTTCTACCAAGCAATCCAACAAATAAATCTGTGCAAATGCGTTTTCTTCATATCCCAGACTTGTAGTAAAATGTTGCTCTGCCACTTCATAGTTTCCCAACTTCCAATTTACATAGGCTATGTCAGAAAAATATTTTGCCTTGCCAGAACTATTGAAATTATCAACCTTCATTTGCTTGCGGATCTCCAGAGCTTTATCGAGCCATTTTCTATCTGGCTCAAAATTATAATACAATTCATACATTTGAGCAGTTATATCCTGTGAATACAGCTCAATTTCCGTATAAGGTACTCCTTTTTCCAATTTCTCAATCACTTCATCTGCAATCTTTTTTGCACCCTCATTATCGGATACTAACGAAAGCTGTATTGCCTTGTCAAATTGATATTTTAATTTCATCAGAGAATCCTCTGATTTTTCGGTCAAAATGTCATCTAATTTCAGCAACTTTGTCAACTCGCCTGTTGGTAATATTACTGACCGCAGTAATTCCAACATTCTTTGATCTGTGTGTACATCGACTTTTATATTCTTTGCAATAGCTTCAATCTGTTCTGTGAATCTGCCATCTTCATTATTCAAATCATAATACAACAACTGGTAGTATTCGCATTCATTTTTCCATTCTTCCGCATCAACCAATTTATTTATAGTCTCAAATCTTTCTCCCCAATTATCAGTATTTCCTTCCGGAATGCTGCAAAAAATGCGGTCTGCCAGTTCCGATAATGTGTTTATATCTTGATGAAGTATGAATTTCCCAATTGCCGGATTATCCTTTAAAATTCTATTTGTATGCTTCTTAACTTCCACCAGATAATCCGTCAGCATAGCAATTGCTATGTAATATGCTTTTATATAATTTTTACTTTCACGCTCCCTTTTATAATCCTCTATTTTCATTCCACTGAATGGTTTACAGCAAATCCCATATATTCGTCCTGATCCGCAAAGACATTTTTCATCATCTAACATATTTCTTCTCTCCCTGTTTATGTACTGATTGATATTCTACCACATCTTTCTGCATCAAGAAATGGCAAAATAAAACCACAGGCTGTCAACCCGTGGTCATATTCTCTACCATATTATTCCTTTACATTCTTTTTCCGTTATATCCGGCTAGCATTCTGCTGATCGGATAGCCTACTATGTACCAAATTGCTCTGACTGCCAGACCTGCTGCAATCACACATCCAAATACGCCACCTACAATTACGCACAGGGCAACCATTCCAAGAATACCGGATAAATCCCAGTGCCATGGAACAATAATAAACATATGCGGTATTCCTACCGGAACTCCATACACCAACATCAAGCGGAACCAGTCAATTTCTCCATTCACTATATAAATATACTGTCCAAGCCAGCCGATCAGCAACAAACCTGTGAATACTAAAACCCCTTTACATATAAAATTCTTAAATGTCATGCTTCTTTTTCCCCCTTCTGGTATTTTTCGATTGCCCGCATGAGAATATCATCAAACTTAAACACAACCTCTATCCGTTTTTTATCGTACACATATACTGTATCAATCGTGGCATCAACCAGCTCCTGTGTGATTTTTTCATGCTGCATTTCTCCATCAAGCAGCTCTATCGCAGACGCTACTTTGTTTTTATAAGCACTTTCCTCTACTGATAAGTGAGTAAGTCTTTCCATTTCTGTCTCATTGCGGTTGACTTTATCTGTAAGCTGCTGCTTCATAAGCAAATATTTATCTTTTGTAATAATTCCTTCCGCATATGCTTCATATTGCCGCATTCGCTCACTTTTCAATTTGTCATTTTCTAATTCCAATTGCTTTAGCTTCTTTTTCCTTACACCATCTAACGCATTTGCTTTTTCCTCAATATCTTCCCGAATCATATCAAGTACATAGAGAACTTGTTGCAGTGCATACCATACATGCCCCTCTATAATCATAACAGGAACCGCTTCATCTGAACATTTTGAAAACTTCCCCGTCAGTTTTTTATGCGGACAGTACACTTTATCATTTGCACCAGACTCCATCAGAACCATCGAACGTCTGCAGTTTCCACATCTTAATTTCCCCTTCAATGCAAATTTTCTTGTTCCTCGGTATCCTGGCTTATTCATAAACATGATCGTTGCTTTTGCCAGTTCATATTCTTCTTCTGATACGATTGCCGGATGAACATTTTTTGTAATAACCATATCCCCATATTTTGATTTTCTGGTTATTTTACTTCCAACTGCAACACTCTGTCGTTTTCCCTGTACTAATGCTCCTGTATATTC
This sequence comes from Dorea sp. AM58-8, assembly GCF_003464045.1. Lineage (NCBI taxonomy): Bacteria > Bacillati > Bacillota > Clostridia > Lachnospirales > Lachnospiraceae > Dorea > Dorea sp. AM58-8. The sequence goes on from NZ_QSDM01000013.1 coordinate 20,622, forward strand.
ATATCTGCAAAGGATTGTACGAATCATTCCACAATCCCATAATACTTCTGTCTCTGGTAATTTCTGATTATATCCATAATGTGTCAGACCATTTTCTTTATTATATTTTCCCGGTGTAGGTATCTTCTGCTCATTCATATAATACATAATCTGCGTAGTATTACAGCCTTCTATTGCTTTGTCAAAAATAGCTCTTACATATTTTCCTGCTACCGGATCAATCACCCATTCTCCCGTCTCAGTATCTCTTAAATATCCAAATGGCGGTTTTCCTCCCGTCCATTGTCCGTTTTTCCATTTCACTCTCAACGCACTTTTTATCTTCTTCGAAATATCTTTGCTGTAAAGATTATTAACCAGGTTATGAATAGCCATATCCATTCCCATCGTTTTCCCAAGATAATCATTACTGTCATAATTATTGTTGACTGAAATAAAACGAATTCCCAGTATTGGAAGTATCTGCTCCAGATAATCTCCAACACCAATATAATCCCTTCCAAATCTGGAAAAGTCTTTTACAATGATCGTATCTATCTTTCCTGCCTTTGCGTCTTCTATCATTCTTTTAAATTCCGGACGTTCAAAATTTGTTCCCGTATAGCCGTCATCGGCGTATTCTATATATTCGTCAGCCAGATCATCCCTGTCCTGCAAAAAGTTCACAAGAAGCGTTCTCTGATTTTCAATACTATTACTTTCATCTTTATTATTTTTTCCCAGATCACCATCTGCAAGTGACAATCTAAGATATAATGCGTTCTTCAGCACTCTTAACACCCTCTATCAATTCTATTATCTGCTGGAATTTATCATCACATTTGAAACATACATGAATGTTCCCATTTTTGTATACTTCCACATATTCTACAAGTTCCTGCACCAGCTTTTCATTGAAACTTCGTTCAGACAAATATGGCTCCAGATTATCTACCATATCCATATATCTGTCGGCTTTCTTTTCCAGCATTCTTTGTTTCTGTTTTGCAGCTTGCAATTCATCCCTTAATTCCTGTAAGTTCTGAATGTACCGCTCCTTCATCATGTCAAAATCTTCTTTTTCAACAATACCACATACATAATTTTCATATAATGTTGCATTCTTTTCTTCTGCCTGCGATACCTTTCTTTCCAACATCCGCACATTTGCACCGGCTTCATAAAAAGCATTTTTTTCACTGGTATCGGTTTTCATTTTCTGTAACAACTTTTTCCTGTCGCATAAACTCCTTATAAGAATTTGAATCTGATCCATCACAAGCATTTTCAGTAAATTTTCTTCTATTTTCTGATCACAATGATTTTTAGCATGATTTTGGGCGGAACACGTGTAATACATTCCAACTTTCTCCATCGTTTTATAATTATGCGTATATCGGACACAATACATCGTCCGACCGCAATCTCCACACCGTACCATTCCGGCAAAGTAATCTTTGTATTTCTCCCGATCTTTCATATATTTCACACGCCAGTCCTTCGTTATTTTTTTCATTGCATTTGCTCTTTCCTGCAATTCTTCATAATCGTCTCTGGCAATCATAGGCTGATGCATATCTTTTTGAATATTCCAGTCTTCCGGACTTGTCTTATACTGTTTGACGCCTTTATACAACGCTTGTTTCAATTTTCCTGTCACAATATCTCCGGCATATGTCGGATTATTCAAAATTTTATCTACACTGTCCGCACGCCATTTTGTCTTTTCCAGGGGAACCGTTAAATTTTCCATCTTCTCTCTCTGCCCTGGTGTTGCAATACCCATAAGATTTAATCTGTCTGCAATTTTAGGCTTACTGACTCCCATCATGTACCACTGAAATATCATTCTTACAAATGGGGCTGTCTCCTCATCCACAATCTGTCTGTGCCTGTCTTCTGAGCGAATATACCCAAACGCCACCTTACTCAATGTCACATTTCCATTTCTCCTCTGTGCATCCTTTGCAGCCAATATTTTCTTTGACATATCTTTTGCATACATGGCATTAACCATATTTTTCAGAGGTACACTGATATTCTCCTGATCTTCCTTTCTGGAACTGTCATAATCATCCGTAATTGCAATAAACCTTACATTAAGTCTTGGAAGAATGGTTTCCAGATAATATCCTGTTTCCAAATAATCCCTGCCAAAACGTGATAAGTCTTTTACAACAATGCATTGAATTTTTCCTGTTTTCACATCTTCCATAAGTTTTATGAATCCAGGTCGATCAAAATTGGTTCCACTAAATCCATTGTCACTATATGTACCTGCCAGTCGCAAGTCAGGATGTTCTTCAATATATTTTTCAACCAACATCTGTTGTACTACCAGCGTTTCATCTGTCTCATTTCCACCGTTCTCAACAGACAAACGAACATATATTGCTGTATCTAACAGATTTTTATTTTTGACTATGTCCTGAGAAATATTTACTTCAGTACTTTTATTTCTTCTGCTTTTTCTCGCCATAAACTATTCCTCCAACCATTCTTCTGGAAAATAATCTCTCCATCTCTGCATTGTCAAATACACATGCACCTCTTTGAAATTTGAAACAATTATTTTATTTACCCATTTCTTCACATGTTCAAATCCCAGATCTTCTGGAAGCTCCACTCTCTGAAACGTCTTTATCCATTCATTTTCATTGCTGAATGCTTTCTTCATCTCGGCAAACCGCTCCATAAGTCCTTCAAAATCCATTTCATACATTTGTAGCTGTGACTGTATTTCTTCTTTTTTATTCAGATACTCTGTCTCTGTAAGCTCATTATTTTTAAATTTCTCATATATCGGAATACGATCTTTTTCTACCTGCTCCATTTCCTGAAATATCATCCAAGCCTTTTCTGAATATTGCTGTTGTTCTTTTTGTAACAGTTTCTGTATAGCTTCCGTTTCCAAATATCTGGTCATTCTTTCTGCCATATCCATTTCCGATTGAATTGCTTCTTTTACTGCTCTTGTAACTACGTCTACTTCTATATAAATTCTTTTGCTCTTTGGTAGCTCATTTATCTTTGAATTCAATACAAATACAGACTCTCCGCTTTGAAAATTTCTCAAATACAGTGGTTTTCCTGTTTCTTCATCAAATATTTTATGAACATACGGTCCCAGTTTTCCGCCTTTGCGGTTTTTTGTCGTTGACCGGCTTTTTACAATTTCTTTTGCCTTATCAAATACGCCTTTTTCCAATATCGGAGTAATTGGAATTGTACAGAGTTTTCCATTGATTGTTTTCTTCCAATAGCCGTCATACGCTGTACAGTCTAAGATTCTCCGAAGCGATCCTTCACTCCATTTATTTTCATAATGTGGCCAATGCTTATGTCCCACCCTGGCATTATGTACCATAGGTGATTCAACACCTCTCTCATTCATAATATCGGCTATTTTTTTTACTGATACACCATCCAAAAGCATTTGAAACACTTCACGTATAATCGTAGCTGCTTCTTTTTCAACCAGTAACTCTTTCCGGTCTTCTGAAAGTATGTATCCATACTTTTCATCATGTACGTTATAATATCCTTCAATTTGCTCTCGCACAGCGAACTCCCGCATACTCTTTATCTGTACCGCAATTTTTTCTTTTCTGAAATATTCACCAATTTCTTCTCTGCTTTTTCCGATACTGCAAAAATCATCCTGTACTACTGAAAAATGGATTCCTGCCGGGAAGAATGTTTTTGCAAGGACATCTTCAGCACAGGAAATATATTTACCACAGCGATCAATGCTATTTACCACCACCATATCAAACTTCCTGCTGATACCATCCACTGTCATTTCTTCAAATGCAGTATTCTCGTTATCATCCCTTTTTCTGTCACTGTATTTCGCAACCAGCTTCCAGCCATGCGATTGTATATATTTTTGAATCTGTTCATTCTGCTGCTGAATAATATCTGTCGGAATGCTTTCACTGGATTTGCATGATGTGGTTCTTGTGTAACTTACGCACCGCATTTGAATCTACCTTCCTTTTCTTCTATTTCCCGAATATTTTGAGCTACCTCCGTCATTTCCTGTATTTCATCGGCATACTTAAACTGAATTTCCAGACGGTCTTTTCCATAAACGATAATCTTATCAATTAATGTGACTACTGCTTTACGGTCAAGCTGTGTGATATTCTGATAGCTTTTAAAATCTTCTATCCAGGGATGTTCCCTTTTCCCTTCCACTACTGCCTTTTCTTTCTTTTTTTCCAGTTCACGTTTTGCTTCTTCCGCATTATGCAACTTATCCGAAAATCTCTGGTTATACTCATGGTATTCTTCTCTGGTCACAATATTATCCAACATATCCTGATATAAACGAGTTTTTAAATCTTTATATCTTTCCACTTCCTCATGGAGAACAGTCAACTGCTTTTCCAGTGAATCAAATTCTGTTTTCTTATAATTTTCCATTCCACTGTCCCGGATAATGTTTTCCGCATCTACTAATAATACAATCTGCTTCTGAATCGCTTCCAGCACAACTGCATGTACAATTTTTTCACTGATCAGATGTGAACTGCACCCATCTCCGTTTTTATATGTAGAACAATGGTAATAATAATATCTCTTTCCTTTTTTAGATGTGCTTCTTTTTACCATGTTCTGTCCGCAGTCTCCACAGCGTAAAAATCCCGAAAACAAATATACAGAATCTTCATCCGGTGCAGTACGGGTATCCAGTTCTAGCAGTGATTGTACATACTGAAATATTTCTTCTGCTATGATAGCTTCATGAGTTTTTTCAACCCGAATCCAGTTTTCTTCCGCTACTGGTCTGCACTCTTTTACTTTGTAATTGATCTTACGATTTTTTCCCTGAACCATCGTCCCGGTATAAAGCTCATTTGTCAAAATACGTTTCACTGTCGTAACTGCCCATTTGGGATTAGCTCCTGAACGAAATCCACTGTTATATTTCATTCCACGGCTTCGCTTATACTCCAGTGGTGGCAATACTCCCATTTCATTCAATTTTGTAGCAATCCTCTGAGAACTGTACCCGCCCATTTTCAGATTAAAAATAAACCGAACAATCTCTGCTGCATATTCATCTATGATAAGATGATTTTTGTTCTCTGGGTCTTTCTGATACCCGTATCCTGCAAAGCTTCCTATAAACTGCCCATTTTTTCTTTTCACATCTAACTGACTTCGGATTTTAATTGAGATGTCCCTGCAATAAGCATCGTTTATCAGATTCTTAAAGGGAACTATGATCTGATCTGCATCATCCGATTCCGCAGCACTGTCATAATGGTCTGTAATGGCAATAAACCTGACTCCAAGAAACGGAAATATCTTTTCCAGGTATCGTCCTGTTTCGATATAGTTTCTTCCAAGTCTGGATAAGTCCTTAACGATGATACAGTTGATTTTCTTTTTCTTCACATCTTCGAGCAACCTTTTAAATGCTGGACGTTCAAAATTTGTTCCACTGTAACCATCATCAATATATTCATCGACCAGGGTAATGTCCGGGTGCTGTTTTACAAAATCGTTAATGAGACTTCTTTGATTGCGGATACTATCACTTTCCAGCTTGTCTCCATCTTCTCTGGAAAGTCTTAAATAGTCTGCCGCTAATATAGACTTTTGATTAAAATACATAAAGCCATCAACCTCCTAATTTACTATGCCGTCCGGCAGTGTAAACCAAGAAATTCATGGCTTCTTGAATGCTCTTAAATTTTGACCCAACACCATATTAACATAACTTCTGGCTCACTGCTACACCTTTTTTCATTCTTTTCCAAATTTCTTTCTGACCTGTTTTTTCGTTCTTCATAATGAAATACACCTGCTCAGACTTTCTTCCAGCGTACATTTTCCGGTAAAACTGATTTTCACTGCCACCCCATGAGAAATATAACAATATGGATTCTTAATCTGATGAATATAGTCTGCAATCCGTTCCTCTTGTGGCAACTCCGTTCTTATCTTTACCTGCTCTATATCAATCAGATTACTGGTATCTATATTTTTGAGGTCTACCTCTGCCATTGCCTGCATTTCCTCCGGTGTTGGTAATTCTTTTGCTGACATTCTTTTACACCTCCTGAAAATTTTCTTCTACCTATAAAGCCCGGCAGAGGTTATTTACCAACCCCCTTTTTCAGATTTTTTTACTTTTTTCATTTTAGGGGTTTGTAAAACAGCTTTCTCACGCTTTATTAGTAGAGGGATTTCTTTCTTAGAGCAAGTTTCGCCTTGGCAGCCAAAAACTCGGATACCGAGTTTTGCCAGCAGGCAACTTGATGGGGATTTTGCTCCCCATACCCTCAAATACAATTAAAAATTGTCTCGTTGGTTCCCATTTGCATGGTCACAGCGTAATAAAGTTTTATTACTTGCCTTTCACTGTAAACGTGAAATTTGCCTGTCTGTAAATCATCGGGAGATAACGAAGGAAGGAATAGAAATTATGACAAGACCAAAGAAAGAAAAAGAAATGTCCCGCAATCAACGTATTACTGTCCGATTCACGGACACTGAATTTGCCATTATTGAAAATGCCGCAAAGCAAGCCAACCTGTCGCTGGCAGCTTATGTACGAACTCAAACCTTAAAGGGAAATGTACATACAAAAATCGAGATTGTTGCTGATGTTCCAGAAATTAAAAGTCTGCTTGCAGAGTTCGGTAAAATAGGCAGTAACCTCAACCAGATAGCAAAATATTTTAACCAGGGCGGAATTCTTTCACAGGAAATGCGTGGAGAAATAAATAAGCGTCTTCGGGATTTATATGAAATGAAATACAAGGTAATGGAAATGGCAGGTGATTTTCGTGGCAATACTGAAACATATCGCAAGTAAAAATGCTGATTACGGAGAAGCTGAGCGTTATCTGATTTTTCAGCATGACGAATATACGCAAAAACCTATTCTTGATGATGAAGGGCATATGCTCATTCGTGAAGAATATTATCTTGACGGCTTAAACTGTGATCCGTTCAGTTTTGCTGCTGAATGCATGGAAACAAATGCCTATTTTCATAAAAATCAGTCTTTTAACGAAATCAAATCTCATCATTATATTATCAGCTTCGATCCCAAGGACAGGGACGAACATGGTCTGACGGGTGAACAGGCTCAAAAGTTAGGGTTGGAATATGCCAAAGAGAATTTTCCCGGACACCAGGCACTTGTCTGTACTCACACTGACGGTCATAATGGTAGTGGAAATATTCATGTGCATATCGTAATCAACAGTATCCGCAAATATGACACTGAGCCTCAGCCCTATATGGAATTTGACCGGGATTCAAAAGCTGGCTATAAACATCATCTTTCCGATAGATACCGAATCTATTTGAAGCAAAAAGTCATGGATATGTGTACCGCCAATGGGTTGAACCAGGTAGACCTTCTAACACCTGCGGAAAGGAAAATATCTGAAAAAGAGTACTGGGCAAAACGCAGAGGACAAAAAAAACTTGATAAACACAATGCAGAGCTTGAAAAAAAAGGACTGACTCCAAGGCAGACTACTTTTCAAACCGAGAAGCAATATCTTCGTGATGCGATTGATACAGTTGCTTCACAGGCAATATCACAAGAAGATTTTTCCAGATTGCTGTCTGAAAAATATAATATTACATTCAAAGTCAGTCGTGGCAGATACAGCTACCTGCATCCCAACCGCAGTAAATACATTACTGGAAGAAGCCTTGGTACACTTTATGAGGAAAAACATCTTCTGCAAATATTTCAAGAAAATTCTACCGCACAGATTACTGAAAATCCGGTTCCTGATATTTCTCAAGTTGTTAATTCTTCAACTCCAACAGTTTCTGCCTACACTGCTACAACTACAGAAGCTCCACATACTTTCCTCTTTATAAAATCTGATTTACGGTTGGTAACAGATTTGCAGCATTGTATTAAAGCACAGCAAAGTCAGGCGTATGCTCAAAAAGTAAAACTGTCTAACCTGAAAATGATGGCTCAGACAGTTGCCTATGTACAGGAACATGGCTTTCAATCCAAGGCAGATTTAGATGCAGCTCTTTCCGATGCCTCTGCTCAAAGCACTGATGCAAGAAATACACTAAAATCCACAGAGAATACTTTGAAGAATGTCAATGAACAGATTCATTATACCGGACAGTATCTTGCCAATAAATCTATATATTCTGATTACCGCAAAAGTCGGAACAAAGAAAAATTTTATGATGATCACCGGGCAGAACTTACACTCTATGAATCTGCCCTCCGAATACTCAAAGAAAAATCACAGGGCAATAAACTTCCTACATTAAAAATGCTGCGTGAGGAAAAGAATCGCTTAACAGAATTACAGACGATGCAACGTGAAGACTTTAATGCCCGACGGGAACATGAACGGGAACTCCGTACAGTGTGTTCCAATGTAGATATTATTCTTGGAACCTCACAAGCTCAAAATCGCCAGCGTGAACATACACAAGAAAAATCATAACCGACTTTTTTTCATAAAAATAGAGGTTCTTCCTTAAATCCAGGGAAGCAAACCTCTATTTCTCTATTCTACCTTTTCTCCATCTACATACAATATAAATTTTTCAGGGTTGTGGATAATATCATATTCCCCATTTTCTTCATCTGATAAATACGCTATCTCACAGAATTGCTTATTATCGTTAAAGTCGTTTTCCGTCTTATATACATTGATCTGTAATTCTGTCGGGCATACCATATCATAAGAAAACTTTATAGACTGAAAAGAATTTTCCCTGCACATTTTTATAATCTGTTTTGCCAGTTCCTTTTTATCAGCAATTTCCTCCTGATTTGCTACAACTGTTAAATGTTCCGTAGTGTTAAATCTCGTACTATTGACTGCATCAGGAATTTCCGAAAGTTCCTTCGACTGCACTCTATAAAACCCACTACATATACACAATACACATATGAAACAAACAACTACCAGTACAATTCCTTTTATCCTCTGCTTTTTCAATCCATCTCCTCCTCATTGATATGGGTTCCGAAAACAGAACCTTTGTTACTTTCTATCTTAACCCTATAATGAGGGAAAGACAAGAAAAAGGTGGAGATAGCCGTTGATTAAATATGATAAATTGTGGCTTACCATGCAAGAAAGATGTATCACAAAATACACTCTTCACAAAGAATATCATTTCAGTAAGTCCCTGATACATCGTTTGCAGAATAATGAAGGTGTCAGTATGAACACCATCAACACTCTCTGTAATATTCTGGATTGTAAAATTGAAGATATTGCAACACACTATAAAGACTAGCCCTAACTGATTATTCGGCACTGGCCAGTCTTTTTCTATGCAAAAAAAGAAGCTAGCCACAACTGTGACCAGCCTCTCATTTTTATTTTTTTGTACGCTCCACGTCTTGTCCCATTATCTGCTGCATTGCTTTCTGTCCACTACGCTTGGCAACTTCTTCCTTTTTCTCATTCAGCTTCGCAAGAACGGATTCTTTTGGACGCTTCTTTTTATCTTTCGGTGCAGAATTATTTCTAAGTCCGTCAATCATATTATAATTTGCTTCCTCTGTAATTTCCGCACTTCTCAGGTATTCCCCATTTTCCAGATACTTCTGCCAGTTATCCAGTTTCGGTTTACTATTTTCTGTCTGTTCCTGCACTGGCGGATGCAGAGAATCAAGAATTTTCTGTTTTACCGCATCATCAAATCCATTATAGGTGCTATCTACAATCACTTTGCCGTCCTGGTTCAAAACTACATACGCAACATCTTTCCCATACTGCTCATGTTCCATAAGGAAATAATTCTTGCCTTCTACCAGCAGATAATCTATTACTTCCCATGATCCGTCTTTTCCCTCTATTTCATAGCCAACCGTATCCTTCGTAAGTCCACCGTTTTCCGAAGATGCAACTTTCATAAAATCAGAAATCTCTATAAAAGCATCTTTATTTACATAGTAAACAGTCGTGATCCCATTATCATTCAAGATCATCACGTCACTGGTACTGATTGCATGACCTTTATAATTATGTGGTTGTTTCTTCTCCAGCTCCTTTTTTATCTGCTCTGGCGTTTCTCCCGGTTTCATTGTTCCAAGATACACCTGTTCATAATTTTTCACCTGCACAGGAATCTGATCCTGTGCAAGTTCTTCATAGGTACGGAAAAGAAGGTTTCTCAATTCCGGCTTCTTTTTTAACTGATAAACTGCAAACTGACTTCTACTCATTCTCCATCCACCTCCAAGTCTGCTTTATAAATCTCTACGGTTCTTTCCAGCTCTTTGTATCCTTCATCGCTAAGATAATACAGCTTCTGAATTGTTGTAAATATCAGATACTTCATATCTTCATCCAGATAGGAAAAAATTTCATCCATAGCATTCATTGTCTGAATCCTGTCACCCGCATCAAAAATCGCAACAGCAATATATTCATCTTCCTCAAATCTTACCATCATAATGACACCTCTCCCTTCTTATGTGTTCTGGATTTTTCTTTCGTTGCAGTCTGTTCCTGCTCTTTTATTTTTGCCTGACGTTCCCGGAGTGCCTGAAGAACAGATTCTTTTCTGCTCTTTGGATGTGAAACATTTTCTTTCTGTATAGGCTTATCTCCAACTACCTGTTCTGTTCTTTTTGTAAGTTCCTGCTTCCTGGCAAAATATTTTTCCACATCATCCATTGCTTTCTGAACTAATGAACTTTCCTTATAGTGTTTAATCATCTCCACACCTTCCCGGTCTACTTTTCCCAGTCGCATAAGATCATACGGTCCGTCATAATCGCTTCCATCATGCAGTTCAAATCCAACACCTTTTATCCCATTCATACGTTCAGCGGGAATGGTTTCATAAATGTGTAAGGCTTCTTCCAAAGTAAGATTTTCGTGGTACTCACCCATAACAGGAAATTCCATACACTCCGCAACATAAAAAGTGATCGTGTCTTCCGGCTGTTTCTGCTCTGGCTGTCTGGTAAAAACAGAAAGTGTTTCTGCATTTTTCAGACGTGAAAGTAATGACTGGGCAGTGACTACATCGCTGTCTATATCCGATTCTTCTGTCACCTCAGTCAGCCAGTCTTTTAAACCTGCTGTCTCCTTGTTCAAAATATCCTCTGTGAGTTTCTCAACCTGTTCTTCCCTATTTTCAACGGTATCTTTATATTCATAAGTATCATATTCATAACTAAAATTATCCAAGTCCACTGCGAGTTTCCTGATTTCCTGCTGATCAAGATAGGCTTCCGATTCCTTTATATACTCTGCCAAAGTAATTCTTTCTTCTAAGATTGGGTTAATGTCTACTTTAATGCCTGCTATTGCCATACCATACGAATTCAATTCGTTAAAAAAACTATCCTCTCGAATATTTCCTCGATAAGAAAGCACCACATCAAGATCAGAATCTGCACGATACAGGTCATCTCTGCTTCTGGAACCATGTACTCTCGCCCCAATCAATGTAACTTCATTTTCCAGTCCCATTTCTTCCAGAACAGCTCTTGCATGAAATAAAACTTCATATTCAATTTCTGCCCTGTCCATCCCATTCAATGCTGTTTCACATCTGCCAAGTTCCGAAGTGAATCGAACATCTCCACTGGCCAGCACTTCTTTAGAATGACTGATTACCTTATCCCGAAACTCCCTGTCATCAACTTTTACACATTCAACATCTTCCAATCCTTCATTTTTCAAGCTGGAATACATTGCTTTCTGAATAGAATCTTCTGGATTTCCACAGGCATCTCCTGAAATTTCATGAAGTTCCTGATCATAAACCAGGTATTTATAGCCATCCTCCGTCGGTTGCACTGTTAAATACATACCAGACATTTTAAATTGTACGGTTATTCCCTCATAACTTTTTAATGCCGCTTCCCTGTCATAACCATCAAAAAAAGCCTTTGGGCAAGTACGTTCAAATTGTATCTTCTCCAGTCTCTCTTCTTCTGCATATTCAATTTCTGCATACATTTCTTCATAATCCATCACGCTTGCATCTTCTACCGAAAGTCCTTCCTCTTCTAAAATATTCTCCATTGCCTCAGAAATAGAGATAGTCGGATCATCATAAACACCGCCATCCAGTTCCAGATAATCCTTATCATAAAATGTATAATCATAACCATCTTCTACTGTCTGAATTGTAAAATACCGCTCTCCAATCTGGTATGCTATCTCTGTATCATGCACTTCCAGACTGTTACCTATCTCTTTAAAAGTATTGTATATCTGCGGATTCAGCCATCCCTCCACTTTCTGACAATCATAGATCAGCGTATCTATTCCATTCTTGCACTGGATAAAATCAAGACTGCCTCGCAGCGGTGCTGTATTTTCAATTCCAAGAGCTTTCATTTTATGATTAGGCAGAGAGTAATATGCTCCAAGGGCAGCTCCCAAATCCTTATATCTCTCGATCTTCATCCCACCTTTTGCTGCCAGATCTTCGATCACATAATATTGGTCAATATAATGATTTTCTGGCATTTTCAGGTCAATGCCATTTTTTTCTCTGACTTTATGTATCTCGAAGAAACTAAATTTCTGTTCTTCCCCCTGCAGATTCTGTCCGGTCAGTGTCGGTTCCCATGTATCTTTACTGATCGTCTGCTGTTCCGTTATTTTCATAACTGTCCCGTCTGCTAAGATAACTGTTGCCTGGTCCGAAATATTCATCAGGTCATATACTGTTGCACCTTTTTCTTCCAGATATTCTGAAATAGCTTCCCTGGCTCCTTCATCAAATCCATGCCAGATGTCCTCTGACACCAGTGTTCCATTCTCCGACACAATAATATCTGCCACTTCCTGACCGTATTCCTCACTCCGCATCTGGAAGAATCGCTCACCATGATACGTTTTCATATCCACTGCATACCAGGTGCCTGTATGTCCGTCTGCTTCATACCCTCTTGTATTTTCAGTGATATGCTGATTTTTCACGCCAAGCATCTCTTCCAGTTTCCGGGTGCGGATTTCGTTTCTTGCCATATCAATGAAGCCATTCAAGACTGCAGGGTGGCTGCTCACAATGTAATCCCTGTTCAAATCTATTCCCCGGCTGATATTTTCTGGAACATCAATACCATCAGCCCACCGTTTATTGCCATCAGAAAATCTTCCATCATAGGAGAGCTGTTTCAATGTATTTGCCAGAACAAAGGCAACCCGTTCTTCTCCATATTTTTCAATCACTCCTGTCGCAGTATCCGGGGTCAGGCTCATGCCATCAAAGTTTTCAGTGATTGCCTGTTCGATTGCATTTTTACAGTCAATATTCAGTTTTCTGGAATCCAGGTAAGCGTCTATATTTCTTTCCTGCATAGCATTTTCCAAAGTTCCCATATAAACATCCGGATACGCTTTTACAGAATTGGCATTTAACATTTCAACTCTCTGTGCCACAAAGTCCGGCAGTTCTGTAAATCCAAAGGAATCCACATAGTATGCGGTTAATCTGCCACCCCGATTCATAATGATCACGTCACTGACTGACATGGAATGCCCGGTAAAATCGTTTGGACGCTCTATATTAAATCGCTCAAAGAGATTGTCCAGTGTCGTAGCATCTCTCAGTCTTTCACTGTAAACCATCTGATAGTCTTTGCCATCTACGGTAAATCCCATTTCTTTTGCCGTTTCCAGACTTAAAAACTGATACCCTCTTTCTTCCTGTCCACTGTTAATCTGATAAATACCATAACGTTTTCCATCACTTTCCAGAAGAAGCGTTTCTTTGATCTTTGCTTTTTCTTCCGGTGTCATAACCGTTTCCTGACTTCTCCGGTAATTTTTCCATTCAAATTTTGTCACTCCGAATAATCCGTCATGCTGTAAAATATCCAGTTCCAGATCCATAACCCTTTGCGACTGCTCCTGACCGCCAACTGCTCCGGTCAGTCCGTAAACCGTTACTCCCTCATGGTGCAGCTCCACTGCCCGTTCCCTGGTAAGCGGCAGCATACTTTCCGAATAGAATCCAGCCTCATGCAGTTCAGATAACCCGATCATCGAATCCGGCAGACTGTCAATCTGTTCCTCCGCTTCTCCAATCAGATTTAGTACCGCTTCTCTGTTTCCATCCAGAATAGATTCCGCAAGATTCTCTGCCAGTTTTTCCGTTGCTTCCCTGTCATCCAGTTTATAAGCAAAATTCACGATAAGATTTCTCTGGTCATTGCTGAAAATCGTCCGTTCCTGCTCCAGACGATTAATAGTCTGTTCTGCATACTGCATGGCACTCATTTCTTCTGTCTGCTCCACAACATCTGCTTCCTGCTCTGCTCTTTCTATCTGAAGTTCTTTGAGTTTTTCCTCAATCTGTCCAATCATATCAGCAGAAGTCTTACGGATGGTGTCCATAGAAGCACGAAGCTCTTTCATATTTTTACCGGAAGACCAGCTTGCAATATAGGAAAAAGAATACTCCGATGTGTCCAGTCCGAAATGGTTACATACCACATAGGCAACACTTTCTGCTTCTACTTCCCTTGTAAGCTGATCTTTTACGATGCCCTCTGCTTCCATCTGATCACGATCATGCAATACTGCATGTGCGGTTTCATGCACCGCTGTTTTCATGGTTTGTGCCTCACTCATGCCAGGCTGGATAGCAATATATTTATCGACAAGCTGATAAAAGCCTTTCGCCTCCCCATCAATCTCAATAAAACGGATAGGAACCGGGGCAACCATTTTTAATGATTCCATAAAATCATGGTAGATCAAAACATCTCCCTCCAGTTCTGATACCTCAAACTCTGGAATCGGTTCTCCTGTGGTCTGGCTGACATCAAATACTGTCGTAACCCGGAATTTTGTAATGACACGCTCTACTACTTCTGTTTCCGGCTGTCCATCTTTTCCAATCACAATCTCGCCTGTTTCCGGATCAGTTTTTTCAATCTCCTGTTTCTCTTTAAACGGAGCCGGGGCAATAATCTGGATGCCTTTTTCCCCTCTTTTTACCTGTCGGTTGAATTTCTTCTGCCATGCCTGATACCCCGCTACCAGTGTTGCTTCCGGTTTCTGCATAGCGATCAACAATGTATTATTAAAACTGTAATTATGGAACTTTGCCATTGTGTTCAGATATTCCGTATATTTTTCTGATGTGAATATTTCTGCAACACCCTGTTCCAACTGCTCTGTAATCTGCTTTAACTGTTCTTCTCTGTTTGCCATAATCAAATCCTCCATAGAAAAATCCCGCCAAAGCTCTGTCACTCTGACGGGATACCCTTTATAACTCCTGTTCATGTTTCTTTTTTGGTTTCTGCTGTTTTTCGCCTGTCTGCTCCTGCTGTTTCTGTTCTTTCATTCTTTCCAGAATAGATGTTTTATGAACACTGTCAGCAATTCTGTCCTGTCGTTCCTCCGGCACGTTTACTTCCGGGTTTTCCCCGATTTCCTCGTCTGCCAGAAGATTTTCTCCCCCTTTCTCATCCATGTTCAGCATGGCATTTAGTTCTGCCAGACGTTCCATTTTTTCACTCAGTTCCGCTTCTTTCGGGAATGGCTTCTGCACCTCTTCCTGTGCGGTCTTTAACTGCTGTTGTACCGTTTCCAGATTCTGCTCGGTATCTGCCAGCTTTTTCTCGATTGCAGAAAGTGCATTATGAATCCTCTGGATATTGCCCAGAGTATCCTTTCCGAACTCAATCTTATAAGAACATTTTCCCTTGATCGTCATGGTATAAGTATTCGACAGAAAATTATATTCTGAAGAAAGTGCAAAACCATGATATTCCCCAATCTGCCCGGCTGATTTTACGGACTTCAAACCGGATGCTGCTGAAATGAGTGCAACTCCCGCTTCCTTTTTATCGGTATACAGCTTTCCACCGACTGTCATTGCAAAGTGGTCATTATCCTGTAAATCTACTTCTTTTACCACATCTGCATCCACACGCATACCGGCAATTTTCTCCTTCAATGCTACAATCTGTACCGGATACCGCTTTGCAATATCCGATTCCAGACGATAGATCTGACTGGTGTGGTTTGCTTTCAGAAGTTTCAGTTTACTTACCTGCACATCCAGATCCATTTTTTCTTTGATGTACTCGTTTCCTGTTGCCAGTGCTTTGATCTCTGCATAGGACAGGGCTGTATCATCTACATCTTCACAGGCACGCACCGGGGATTTACTGGTCATGATCTGTGAAATAAACTTCTGCTTGTTTTCCAGAATCTGCCACATGTACGAATCAAACGTATTTTCCGTTACATACCGGAAGATTTTTACCTTGTCATTCTGGTTTCCCTGCCTGAGAATACGTCCCTCCTGCTGTTCCAGATCTGACGGTTTCCAAGGGCAGTCCAGATGATGCAGTGCAAGTAGTCTGTCCTGGACGTTGGTACCAGCACCGAGTTTTGGAGTGGAACCCATCAGGATTCTTACCTGCCCGGCCCGCACCTTTGCAAACAGCTCCGCTTTTTTCACCTCCGTATTGTACTCATGGATAAATGCGATCTGCTCTTTCGGGATTCCCCGTTCCACCAGCTTGTTTCTCACATCATCATAAACATTGAATGTTCCGTCAGTTTTCGGTGTGCTGAGGTCACAGAAAATCAGCTGGGTAGCCTGTGTATCTTTTCCGTCCTTCCATACCTGGAAAGCATTCTCCACGCAGGCATTTACCTTGCTTTCCCCTGCATCTGGCAGCATATCATTTAAAAGCCTCTGGTCTAATGCACATTTTCTTCCATCATTGGTAATTTTGAGCATGTTATCTACCCTTGGATCTACCGCACCTCCCCTAACCTGCTCTGCACGTTCTGAAAATGCTTCCACCATTTCTTTCTGCTCATCGCTCGGTTTTAATACTTCATTGATATATTCTGCTTCCGGTACAGGAAGATTCAACATGTCCGCAGTCTGAATATCTGCTGTTTCCTTAAATATGGAAATCAGTTCCGGAAGATTAAAAAAACGGGCAAATCGTGTTTTTGCACGATAGCCCGTCCCTTCCGGTGACAATTCGATTGCTGTAACTGTTTCTCCAAAAGTCGCTGCCCACGAATCAAAATGTCCCATTCCCATATTCATTAAAGTATCATACTGGAGGTATCTCATAATGGTGTATAATTCGGTCATACTGTTTGATACGGGTGTTCCCGTTGCAAACGTGATTCCTTTTCCCCCGGTAATCTCATCCATGTACCTGCATTTCATAAACATATCTGAACTTTTCTGTGCATCGGTCTGTGAAATGCCTGCCACATTCCGCATTTTAGTGTATAAAAAAAGATTTTTATAATAATGTGACTCGTCCACAAACAGCCTGTCCACGCCTAACTGCTCAAAAGTCACAACATCATCCTTTCGTGTCTGGTCATTTAATTTTTCCAGTTTTGCTTTCAGGGTTTTCTTCGTCTTTTCCATCTGTTTAACGGTATACTGCTCCCCGACCTGCGTCTTTGCTGATTCAATAGAAAATGTAATATCTGCAATCTGATCTTCCAGCAATGCAATCTGTCTTTCCCTGGAAAGCGGGATTTTCTCGAACTGGCTGTGTCCAATAATGACCGCATCATAATCCCCTGTTGCGATTCTGGAACAGAACCGTTTTCTGTTTGCCGGTTCAAAGTCTTTCTTCGTTGCCACCAGAATATTTGCTCCCGGATATAAGCGTAAAAAATCACTTCCCCACTGTTCCAGCAAATGGTTTGGAACCACATAAAGGCTCTTTTGTGCCAGTCCCAGACGCTTGCTCTCCATACCGGCTGCGATCATCTGGAATGTCTTACCTGCACCTACGCAGTGTGCGAGCAGTGTATTATTTCCATAAAGGATATGTGCCACTGCATTTTTCTGATGCTCCATCAGCTTAATTTCCGGATTCATTCCGACAAACTGGATATGACTGCCATCATATTCTCTTGGTCTTACACTGTTAAACCGTTCATTATAAATTTTGCAGAGCGTTTCCCGTCGGCTCATATCCTTAAAAATCCACTCTTTAAATTCCTCCCGGATCAGTTCCTGCTTCTGCTGCGCCAGAGTAGTTTCTTTTCGGTTCAGTACCCGGTGTTCCCCATCCGCATCATGTATTGTGTCATAAATTTTTGTGTCACGCAGATTCAGTGCATCCTCCAACAAGCGATAAGCATTTGCCCTCTGTGTTCCATAAGTTGATGTGGAAAGTGGATTATTGCTGCTATCCACATTCTTTCCCTTTACATTCCACTGTCCAGTCACTTCCGCATACTGCACTTTAATACGCTCATAATTGATATGGTGTCGTGGTGTATGGAATGTTTCTGCCATGAACTCTGTAATATAGTCCGGAGAAATCCATGTTGCACCAAGCCTTGCTTCAATCTCGGAAGCGTCCAGGTCTTTCGGCTGTACCCGTTCCAGTGCCTGCACATTGACCATATATTCCGGATGGTTTTCTGCAAACTGCCTTGCAACGTTCAGCTTCTCCCTGACATTCCCAGAAAGATACTCGTCGGATGGCTCCCATTTATCTGTAAGCGGATTTTTGAAGATAACACCTGTAAGCTCCTCTGTGACCTCTTCCTCTGTTTTCCCTGTAAGCTCCATCATATAAGGAATATCCACTTTCGCCTTTTCCCCGATAGATACCGCCAGTGCCTCACTTGCAGTATCTACCGATGTTACCGGCTCTGCCCTGCGGATCGTCCTTTTCGTAAATATGTCTGCTTTCCGCTTCAACTCGCCCTTTTCATCCAGAAATTCAAGGGAAGTCAAAAGGCAATAGCTGCTGTCCATGCTGAACGCTCTTTTATTTGCATTGCTGCTGAGTAGTCCATACTTGGCAGTAAAACTGTCATAAACCTGATTCAACTCAGCCTGTAAGCTGGCAACCTCTTCATCACTGCATTCATCCAACTGCCGTTCCAAAAGCCTGTTTGTTGCATCCCGGATGGCAACCATACCTCTGACACGTTCGCCTGTCACAACGGGAAGTTCCATCTTATTCATAGCAGAATTTTCCCTGTAATAAATATCCTCTCCGACAAGTGCAAAGCTGAAGTTCTTAATGTTCGGATCTGCCGGTATGGATACCACCTGTTCTTCCAATTCCGTATCCGAAATCTCCTGCTCTGTAATAGTTCCTTGGATATGCTTTACCGCTTCTTTTAACTGCTCTGCCAGATCTACTCCCTCTTTTGCCTTTACCGTCACTTCCTGTTTTCCGTACTGGGTACTTTCTGTTGTGAAATCCCCAAGCACCATTTTCGGATGATCTGCAAAATAGGAATTGACTGTATAGCCTTCTGACGTGGTTTTTAACTGTACCCAGTCTGGCTCTGTGATCGCAGCCCTGTCCCTTTTCTGGAAAAACAGAATATCCGCAACCACACTGGTATTGGCATTTCTCTGGAAAGCATTGTTCGGTAAGCGGATTGCCCCTAGCAGATCTGCCCGGTTTGCAAAATACTGTCGGACTTCCGGATTCTGTTTATCCATTGTACCGCTTGATGTAACAACTGCCACCACTCCTCCCGGGCGTACCAGGTCTAAGGATTTTGCAATAAAATAATCATGAATCATAAAATGGTATCTGTCATACTTGCGGTCACTGACCTGATATGCCCCAAACGGTACATTTCCAATCACACAGTCAAAAAAGCTGTCCGGGTAACTGGTTTCCTCAAATCCCTGTACTGCAATCCTGTTCTTCTGGTAAAGCTGTTTCGCGATCTGCCCGGAAACCGGATCAAGCTCCACGCCGTACATATTTGCAGCACTCATGCTTTCCGGTAAAAGTCCCATAAAGTTACCAACTCCACAGGATGGCTCCAGGATATTTCCCTGTTTCAGTCCCATATTTCCAAGTGCTTCATACATAGCCTTGATAACCGTCGGAGAAGTATAAAAAGCATTTAGCGTTGATGCCCTTGCTGCACTGTATTCTTCTGGCGTGAGGACTCCTTTTAACTGCGTGTATTCCTCTGCCCAGGCACTGTTTCTTTCTTCAAAAGCCTGTGGAATACCGCCCCATCCAACATATCTTGACAACACTTCCTGTTCTTCCGGTGTTGCTAATCTCTGCTCCTGTTCCAGTTCTTTCAGCAGCCGGATAGCTTCCATATTTGCTTTAAACTTTGCTTTCGGACCGCCAGCACCAAGGTCATCGTCTGTAATATGGAAATTATGAGGTTCCTGTTCCTGCACCTGTTCATTCTGCAGATATGGTAAAAATTCTCCCTCATAGCCAAACAGTTCGTTCTCCCCTGGAATATAATTTCGTCCGGTTTCCATACACCGGAAAATATCAGCTTTTGATGAACCACTCGCTTCGTAGAATCCTGCATAAGAATATAAAATATCATCTTCTCGCTCGTAAGTAGTCAAGTGCAATTCTGTATTTCCTCTTGTCTGATTTACCAATTCTTTTCCTTCCAGACCTTGCGGAAGAATCCCCACTGCTTCAAAATGATACCCCTGATATTCAAATACATTCTCGTCCCACTGTTCCTGTACAACTACATCTTCTAACTCAAAATCTGATTCTTGTAAATCCAATTCCTGTCGTACTCTGGTAATTTCTTCTGGATTCATGACATGATCTGTATATGGCTCGATCATATCCTCCTGCCATCTGCCATTATCATTCCAGATTTTTTCTGAAATGTCAGAAACCAACTGCATCTGTTCCGGTGAAAAGTCTGGATTCAGTACTGGTTCTAACATACGCTCCTGTTCAGCCAGCTTTCGGATAACAGCCATCTGTTCCTCGGAAAAATCCTCTACAGATTTTCCAACTGTATCCATGCTGTCATAAATCAGTTCGCCTACACGACTTTTTAATACATAATCATCCTCATAAAAGCCATCTTCCCACAATTCTTTTGCTTCTTCAAAGTACATATGAGGATCTGCCTCTGGTTCTTCATTCTGTATCTCTTCCGCTTCTGCAGTCGATTCTTCTACTTCCAGTTCTTCCGTAGGTTCCTCTGATTCAGAATTACTCATAATGTCAAATAAAGACATCTGGTATCCTGTCAAGCCTTCCGTCTGCTCTGCTACTTCCTGTGCCGGGAAAATCGTATAGCTGCCCTCCACATACTGATGTACTTCTGTTAAAAGCTGTAATTTCTTCTCATAAGTTTCATTCACTGATTCAAAATCCAATGGCAGCATCGCCAGTGCATCGTCCATCGCCTGTAACAGTTTCTGTGCCTGTTCTGAATCATTCAGCATAGCAGGTAATTCTTTTCTTGCTTCTTCATTGAAGAAATCCTGTTTAAATGGACGCTCAATTTCTTCTGGCAGTCTTGCATAAAAGCTGATCACTTTCCCTGCAATTCGTTCCCTTTCATAATCTGGCATACGGGAATAATCAGCAGAATGTAAAAACTGTTGGTTGTCAATCAGATAGCCAACTCTTTTTGCCACTTTTGCCCAGGGAAGCAACACCGAAGTATCTGGATTCCCATAGGTTCCTCTCTCCAGTTTCAACCCTTTTCCGTCATAATCTGCATGGGAATTATCTGCACCACATAAAGCGTGGCTACAACCACCTGTTCCGTATCTTTCTTTAATAAAATCCGTTCTGGCTTTCTCATCTTCATTCAGAAGATAAAAAGAATATGTAGAAAGCCTGCCATCTGAATACGGTCCTCCCCCGGAAAGAAAAGCATCTATTTCATCCTGAGTAATAAACACCTTATGCTCCTGCCATGTAAAGCCAGCCCTTGCATTGTAAGGAACTACTTCTGCCGCAAATTTCTGGAACTGACCAGATATTCTGATTGGATTATAGGTGCGGAACCGCATAATGCTTTTATCTTCCTCATAAGCCATTGCCAGCCCTTCCAAACGCTCATTCAGATCTGACAGCCACTGTGGATCTACCAGTTTTTCTTCCAGGTAATCTGTTATTTCTGGATAAATACTGCGAAGATGCGGTAAATCTTCTTCATCAAAAACAAGTTCTTCTACACCCTCTGCCATATCTGCTTTCATATAGGCAAGTGACTGGGCATGTTCCTTTACTGCGTTCTCCCTTGCAACATCGAGTACAGACTGCGGTGCATATTCACCCTGTTTCAAAAGCTGATGGATACGTCCACTCACATCTTCCCAGGATAAAAACGCCTTATCCAGAATCTGATCAGTAACGGTATGCCCTACTGCAATCTGCAATCCGGTTTCGTCAAACCAGACAGAATATTCCATTCCATTGATTTCAAAACCTTTTCCACCAGTTCCATACTCCCGCTTTACAAACTCCGTATATTCTTCCGGTGTCTGTTCACTCATAAAATTATAGATAATACGAAGCTGGCTTTTACTTCGGTTTCCCCCGGTTCTTAAAACCTCATCGACCACTTCACTTGGAATGGCAATCTCTCCTGCATAAAGGGCAGCTACTCTGTTTTCAATTTCTCGTTTCTGTTCATTTACAGACGGAAGTTCTGGCAAAGATAAAGCAGAGGCAATTTCTTCCTCTGCTTTACTTAACTGATCTTCACTTGTATCTTCAATTAACTGTATACCAATTCCGTCAAGATGCTCTCTTCCGCTGTTGCCGTCAGACTGTTCATATGTGCTGCCCACGCCATCGGGTTCTCCTCTTTCGACGGTGCCGGATTCTTCTCCAACAGTTTCTCCATCAGTACTTCCAATCTCTCCTGTGCCGCTTTCTCGATCTCCTCCAGATGGCTGTTCAATTTCCCGGTCAGCAACAGGCTCTGGTACAGGCTGTTCTTGTACTCCTTCAGAAATGTCCTCCGCAGCATTCCGTATTTCCCGATCTGTGCTTCTGTTTCCTGAATTGTCAGGTTTGGAAACAGATAATCCCCTTTTCGATGATATGTCAGTGCCATACTCATTTCCTCCTTCATTTTCCTGTGAATATTCTTTTTCTGTAATAGTATCGTTGTTTTCTTTGCTTTCGCGAATTAACGTGTTAAAGTTATTATAATTCCTTTCTTCTGAATTTTCAATACCTTTTTTCATTTCTTCTAATGAAATGCGATGTACATATCTTCCAATATCCACCAGAACTGATTCACTCGCTCTGCTTGTGGCATTTCCAATGAATGTCAGCACAGAGAGGCGATTGTAATCTGTAATATGTACAAAATCCATTTCCTCCTGCCGTTCCATTGGAGCAAGTCCGCATCTGGAAGCAAGTGTATAATAAATGCTGTCCGTCAACAGACTTCGGAACTCACTGCGGATGGTATCTTCCTCCAGTTCTTCCAGATAGGTTCCCTCTGTCACATACAACAGACCATCCAGATACTCCTCCAGATTTTCCTCCACCATATACCTAGCGGTTGCCATCAAAGCGTCAGAAAGATTTTTCGTATCTTTCGCTTCCAATCCATAAACTTCTTCCAGGTGAAGCAATACCTCTTCCTGCTGTTCTTCCTGTAGTTTCCACAGATACGGTGTTCTTCCACCATTTACCATATGGGTATCCTGAACATCGAATACATATCGAAGTCTTGTTTTCTGCGTGGTTTCATCTATAAGGGCAATTCCTTTTGCCCCTCTGTTTACCCACCGGAACATTTTTTGATTCCATAATTCCAGCGACGCACAGGCAGTTGCCTGTGGACGCTGTGCATGAATCAGAAGCTGATCCATAAATGGGTATCGGTATAATCTGGCTGCGGTATCCAGATAGTTCATCCAGTCCCTGGGCGAACTGCTGATACTGGATGCATGTGCTTCTGCAAGACCTCTTATATCTTCCAATCGAGCCATAACCTTATTCCTCCTTCCGTCAGTTCTTTATTTTTTCTTTTTGTTGCTGTTTGTTTTCTTTTTAGGAAATTCCAGACTGAATCTGGCTTTTCCATCTTCCACCCCAAGTACAAGGTCAGCATCAAATTTGCTGTCTTTTTTCTTGGAATACAGTCCTTTTATATGAGTACGTCCCCTTTTCAGAAGCTCCACAGCCATCTTTTTATCCATTGATTTTTTCATACTTTCCAGAAACCTATTTGACTTCCATAAAGCAAACGAACAGCTTCTGTCAGAACAGTAATAATTGCTCTTACCCTCATATACATCGGAACCGCATATTGGACATTTCCCTATTACTTCCCTTGCAGTCTGAAAACGACTTCGTTCTTCTTCCGGAATCGCCCTGCATACAGAAAGGATCTCAGTAATCATAGATACAATCCCATCCATAAATTCATCATCCCGAATTTTTCCCTTTTCCATCATCAGAAGCTGATTCTCCCATTCTGCTGTCAGGCTTGCAGATTTCAGATTCTCCGTCATTACATGAATCAGCTCACAGCCTGCCGCCGTAGGAAGAATCTGTTTTCCTTTACGTTCTGCATACCCGGAAGATACCAGTTTCTCAATAATATTAGCTCTGGTTGCCGGTGTCCCAAGTCCCTTTTTCTCTGTTTCAGAATCAAATTCCTTATTTCCCGCTGTTTCCATCGCAGCAAGCAGAGTATCTTCGGTAAACATCTTCGGTGGGGAAGTGTAATGGGTACTCTTCTCTGCTTTCACAGAAACAAGAATCATTCCCTCCTCATACACTTCTGGAAGTCCTGTCTTATTATCTGGTTCATCAGATTTCTTATCCTTCACACAATATTTCCGAAAGGCTTCTTCCACTTCTTTAAATCCCATCTGCACAGGCAGCTTTCCTTTCGTAGCAAATTCATGTTCTTTGCACTGTACAGAAATTTCAGTCTGCTCATAAAGGTAATCTTCTCTGGTTGCCTGTACAAGCTGCTGTCCAATCAGCATCATAAGATTTTTCTTTCCATCTGAAAGTCCTCCCATACCTTTTTCTACTGCCTCTTTTGTCAGCAGGATTGCATGGTGGTCTGATACTTTTGTATTATTGATTACACGCTCTGCATTTCCTCCAGACTGTTCAGATTTCAAAAATGGGAGAAAATCTGTCATTTCATCTGCAAGTGTTTCTACCGTTTCTTTCATATCTTCCGTTACATACTGGCTATCCGTTCTCGGATATGTAACCATCTTTTCCTCATACAGTTCCTGCAGCATATCCAGTGTTTTCTGAGCGGTGTATCCAAAATAACGGTTCGCCTCTCTCTGCAGACTGGTCAGATCATAAAGTTTCGGCGGTGAAATTCGTTTCTGCGCCTTTTTTACTTTTGTAACCATTGCTTCTTCCCCATCACAAAGTTTTCTTAATTCGTCTGCTTCTGCTTCAGACTGGATATTTTCTGATGTTACTGTAAGTTTCCCATCTGACAGAGAAACCTTATAATAGGCTTCTTTCTTGAAATGCTCGATTTTCTCTTTTCTTTCTGTCAGCATGGAAAGCGTTGGTGTCTGTACCCTGCCGACCACCAGGCGTTTAAAATATCTGGTTGTATAGGCTCTCGTTGCATTCATTCCGATCAGCCAGTCTGCCTGCGCTCTGCACACCGCAGCATTACAAAGACCTGCGTATTCTTTCCCGTCCTTTAAGGTCTGGAAGCCTTTCTGAATTGCTTCATCTTCCATTGAACTGATCCACAGACGCTTCACTGGTTTTTGACAGCCTGCCAGATCATAAACTCTTTTAAAAATCAGTTCTCCCTCTCGCCCGGCGTCACAGCCATTGACCAGATACGCCACATCTTCCCGATTCATTAAGCTGCACAATACTTCAAACTGCTTCTTTTTATCCTCTGATACCTGCACTTTCCATACTTCCGGAATGATCGGTAAATCCTCAAACTGCCATTTTTCATATTTTTCATCATAAATTTCTGGTGGTGCATATTCTGCGAGATGTCCCAAGCACCAACTGACAATACAATTGTTCCCCTCCAGATAGCCGTCCTCTCTCTGATATGCAGATAAATTCTTTGCAAGACTCTGTGCCACGCTTGGTTTCTCTGCAATCACTAAAAATTTCGCCATATTTTTCTCCTGTTCCTGTCAAAAAGGCAGTCCCAAAAGAACTGCCCTTTCTCCATACTTTATGATTTTTTGTTATTTCTGCTGATTCTCTGCATTTTCTTCATCTTCATTGATGTAACTGTCATCAGCAAATTCCAGACCTTCCTCTACAATGCCGTCCTCTTTTTTCTTTCTCAATTTTCCAAAAGCGAACATGCCAAGACCACCCAATGCTAGCGTTGCAACTGCTCCCAAAGCAATCCATCCAATCATCTTGTTAATGCCAGATTCCTGCTTTGCCTCTGTTTCCGACTGTGCTGTAGTTTCCGGTTCTGGTGTTGTAGTCGTTTCTGGAAGAACAACCGCAGATTCCTCTTTCTTTTCCGTTTCTTTGGTTTCATCTAAGAACTCTGCCAGGTCATTTTCATCCACAAGTGACATCATGTACACATTTTCAGAAGTACCGGAACGGTCAATGACCATATAAAAGGTATTTCCATTCTTTGTCTGTACAGTCAGAAACTGCTTGGTACTGTCATTCTCCTTATCATCCACAAGCTGTCCGTTTCCCGGTGTAGAAAACGGTGTTCCTTCTGTGGCAGGCTGCTCTGCAGGCTGTTCTTCTATGACCTGCTCTGTTGCTTCGGTCTGCTCTGCATTTTCATTTGCCTGTGCAAAAGCAGTCACACTGGCAGAACCAATCAGCATCGTAGCTGACAGCATGACCATCAAAATTTTTTTCATTACCTTATTCTTCATCTTCCAAATCCTCACTTTCTTCTACCTGTCCGGTTGCCACATTTCTCTCCAGACTCTCTTCTTTCTTTGCATCTGTTTCGGAACTATCCATAGAGAGATTGCCCTCCTCATCAAACTGCATGGTAACTGTTCCGTTCTGAATCCCATCCAGAAAAGTCAACATCTCTCGACTATCCATTTTCATGGAACGAATCGCCTTGATAATTTCTGCATCCTCCATCTGCTTTTTCTGGATTTTTAGTTTCTTTACATATTCCTGTAATTCCAGAATCTTATCTTCAGTTTTCTGAATATCATCCAGAACCTTTTTTAATCGCATGTTCATATTCCATCACTCCCTTCTAATGAAGCCTTCCAAATGCCATAAAGTGTTGCTGCCAGTAAGAGCTTGCAATGCTCGTATACTGAATCGGGTTTCCACAATGGATCATCATATTATTTCCTACATAAATTCCAACATGGCTCGCTCCCGGCGTATCATAAGTTCCCTGGAAAAAGATCAGATCTCCCGGCTTTGCATCAGATGGAGATACATAGGAGCAATAAGACCGAAGCCCATCTGCCGTTGTTCTTCCTACATTCCAGCCATTTCCGCAGTTATTGATTACCCAACATACGAAACCGGAACAATCAAAACTGGTAGATGGAGATGCACCGCCCCACACATACGGATAACCCAGATATGTTTCTGCTTCCCGAATCATCTTGGCAAACTGCGGATCAGAAAGTGCTTCTGCCGGAATATCATATCCAAAGCCTGCCCCGCCTGTCGGAATTGAGTTAAGGTCAAACAGATAATCACGATTTCCATAGTATTTGTTGTAAGCGTCATACTGCTCCTGTTCCTTATCTGTCATACGGTTTCTTAAAACTGCATCCAGATTATGGTTCGTGAGTGTTACATCCAAACGGTTCACTTCTCTTGTCGTTGTTACTTCTACTTCCTGACTTCCGTTGCTGTCTGCTATGTACGCTTCCCAGGTCTGATGCCCATGTGCTGATGCAGAAGCATGATCACCATAATATACATCAAACTGAACACCATATTTTGCAAATGCTCCCGTATCTTCTACTACATATTCCACTCCGTTCATAATGACATGGGTTCCCATTGGCACAAATGGATTGGAAGCATCTACTGCAATCGTATGATTAGCCTGTGGATATGCGCCACTTGCAGTCGGACCACCACTCCACTGCCCGCAACAGATTGAACAGTTACAATATCCGCTGGTCACCACCTGTCCCAGTGATTCCCCAACCCTGACCTTTTTCTTTTCTGTTACAGTTTCTCGTGTCGAGTCCGTATACAACCCATACTGTTCCTTAAAAATCTCCTGGATCTCATCCGCAACCTCTGCATAGGTAAAACCGCCATACTTGACTGTCAAGTAAGAAATAAGCTGATACGGGTTGTGTCCAATCTCATCAATCTGGAACTGGAACTCATCATAGTCGGAATGGTTTGCCTTCATCTGATTGATCTGCTCATTCAGTGCATTTTCCAATGCTACATAAGCATTTTCCGCAGCATAAATATCTTCATCCTCACTGGAATAACTGGTAGAAATAATGGCATTGGAACCTCCCTGGAATAATGCAGCGCAACTTGACAGACTCGTTGCCATCAATGCAAAAAGCAAAACCATAACTCCTATCGTCAGAAGGATATTCCGGTTCTGCGCCACAATCTCCTTGACTGCTGCCTTGGCTTTCTCCGTAAATCGCTGTGCATTTACAAACACTGCATCTTTCGCAGCCTTTCCCTGTTTCGCAGCCTGATACTGTTTCTGGTAACGCTTTTTCTGCAGTAATTTCTTTAAGGCAGACTGTTTTTTCTGCTCTGCTTCTTTCTGAACCGCCTTTTTTGCCTCATTGGAAGCACTAGTTCCAAACTGCAAGCGGGATTTTTCCATTTCTTCCAGCACAGATTCCCTTAACCGGTTATTTCTCTGCCGGTTCTCTTTTAACCGTTCCCGGACGTAAATTGACTTTCTTGCAAGACTTTCTCCCGCAAGTTCCATTTGCTCTGCTGCATCAAGAGCCGCATTATCGTCGGTATCCTCTCTGATCTTTTTCTGACCATAGGCAGATGCCGTTTCAGAAACAACGGTTGCACCCTTTCTTGCCATTCCACTGCCTGGAATCATACCTTTGCCTTCATCTTCAAAGGAAAGACGGGATTTTGATTTCTTCTGTTCTTTTAGCGTCTGTTCCCTTTTCGTCTTGCCTTTGATCTCTTCCCGAAAATCTTCCATTGATTTTTCATCAACTTCTGACTTTTCATGGTAGCGTTTCTGCTCTTTTGCTGCATAGGCTATGACCATCTTTTTCTTTCGGCTCTGCCTGTCTGGTTCCGGTGTTTCAGAATCACGTTCGGCATCCTGTCCCGGATGTCCCCGGATACTTTCTTTACGAAGTCTGGAACGTGAAACAGACGGAGATTTCTCCCCGTCTGCCTTATCCTCACTCATTTCTGAGTTTTCCATTTCATCCGCTTCCGCAATTTTTTCCTGTTCCAGAAAAGCGTGTCTTGACTGTAACCTGTGTTTTCCCTCTGTTCCTTCCTCTACTGGTTCTTCTGCAGTATGAGCTTTTCTTGCCTTTCCAAAATCCAGCTCCTGTTCCCTGTGTCCGGCTGTTTTCTTCTCATCTGCCTCACGTCTGGTAATTCGCTTCTCCTTTTTACTGCGAAGATTTTCTTCCCGAAGTCCATCCCGGCTCATCTTCTGGACAGTTTTATCCCTTGCTTTATATTCATGCTCCTGCATGGTCATCATCTCCTGATTTCATAATTTTTGTTCAGAAACGTGTTCCATCTGTTTTCAATGGCAATCGCCTTATCCTTTAATTTCACTGAAACATCAGAAAGACCACTCTGTAACTCTCGCCCCTGCGTATCTGCAAGCAGAGCCAATGAATCCATTACTTCTAACAGACCAGCAATGCAAAGCATATCCTTATGCGCCATTTCTAAAAGTGATCTTTCAGATTCCCCATAAGCCCAGTAGTCTTCGCTGTCCCAGTCCCAGATACCTCCTGTTCTTGCTTTATCTGGTTTAGAATCCGGCTCTACACTGTCCTGCTCATTATCAAAAAAATCATTTTCATCGCACTTAATTTTCTCTTCCGGTTCTTCCATATCACTTATCTCATCAAACCAGTCCTTCGTCAGATCTTCGCAGCCAAATTCAAATTCTTCCGGTTCTTTCTCAGCTTTCATTTTGCTGAATTTTTTTTGCAACCACGACCATACGCCCATTCCGCTGTGAATATTCGCATGTGGACAATGTAAGCAGCTTGTCCCCATATTCTGCTGTGATTCCGGTTTCATAGATTGCTTTTCGCTTAATTTTTCTAATAAAGTACTCATAATCTGCCCCTTTCTGTGCTTTTATAAAACTGTAATAGTTAAAGTCATTTCCGGTATAAACCGGTGTTGTAAATGCTGATAATATCTGATACTGTTCATTTCCCCATATGGTACGGAACAGGATTGTTGGATGCTCCTCATAAAATCCCTTGTCTTTATATTTTTCAAGATCAGCAAACATCTTCCCACTGTTCATATGATGCCCATAGATAATCAGGTTGTCTGAATCTCCCGGCACACATTCCTCAGCAAGAAACAGACAGCCATTTGCTGAGTAGTCCCCATTAAAATCCCGATGCAGATAATAATTCTTATCTCCGGACCTGTACATAACTGGGTAGTCTATCTTTGTTCCCTCAATCGTAAGCCACCCAATACAATCTGGATTTTCCTCATGCAATGCCAGTATTCCAGCATCTACTTCTATAAAAGAATCGCCGGAAGAATTTTCTCCCGGCTCGTCCTCTTTCTCCTGCATAAGTTCCTGCAACTCTTGCTGTAACTGATTGTCCTGTCTTTCATGTATGAACATTCCCATCAGAAAGTAAATACTGATAGTAAGCAAAATAATCGAAACAATCATCAATATTCCTGCTATAAACCGCCTCACTCTGCCACTCCTCCTGTTAATCGTCCCTGTCTTTGATGCCAAGTTTTTCACGTTTTTCCACATCTTCCGGTTTCGATGACATTAACGCATACAGCATAAGAGAATTATCAAATCTGTCCTTAAACGGAATAATTGTATTTCCATAAAAAATCAAGCCTTCTCCTGCTCCACTGTTTGTCACATAGGAAAGCTGATGCGGAGAGATGTTAAGCTGTTTGGCAAGAATCTGTCTGTCCCCGGATGCCTGGTTAAGCATCAGAATAAAATCAGAGTTTTCAAAGATGTTCTCGATTTCTCTTGAAGCAAGCAGGTCTTTTACATTCTGTGTGATACCAGTCGGAATACCGCCCCACTTACGGAACCTCTTCCAGATTTCCACGCTATATGCTGCTGTCTGTTCTTCTTTCAGCAGCAAGTGAAACTCATCAATGTAATATCTGGTAGATTTATGTGCAGCACGATTGACTGTTACCCTGTTCCAGACCTGATCCTGAACAATCAGCATACCAAGTTTTTTAAGTTGCTTACCAAGGTCTTTAATGTCGAAACATACCAGACGGTTATTCAACTCAACATTCGTGCGATGGTTGAATACTTTAAGAGAACCATTAACATAGATTTCCAGTGCCGTTGCCAGACGCTGTGCCTCTGGTTCTTCCTGCTTGCGAAGCAGATTGTATAAATCCTCCAGTATCGGCATCTTCTCTGGAACCGGATCTGCAAGATAGTCCTGATATACCAAGCGGACACAACGGTCAATAATCGTCTTTTCTACTGGCTCCAAGCCATTCTTCCCACCTACTACCAGTTCACAAAGTGAAAGAATAAAATCTGATTTCAGAGATAACGGATCGTCATCATCCGCATAATTGGTGTTAATATCCATCGGATTGATATAATCATGACTAGTTGGCGAAATACGAACAACCTGTCCATTGAATGCCCGGACTATGGGAAAATACTCGCCTTCTGGATCACAGATAATAATATCGTCCTTTGTCACGATAAAAACATTGGTAATTTCACGTTTTGCCGCAAAGGACTTACCAGCTCCCGGAGTACCCACGATCAAGCCATTCGGGTTTTTCAGTTTCTTCCTGTCAGCCATAATCAGGTTGTTAGACAAGGCATTCAGACCGTAGTAAATGGATTCTCCACCCATAAATAATTCCTGTGTCGTGAACGGAACAAAAATCGCTGTTGAAGTTGTCGTTAATGCTCTTTTAATAGGAATCCAGTTTTTTCCAAGTGGCAGACTGCTCATAAGTCCCGGTTCCTGCTGATAATCAAGCCTCTTTAATGCACAATTATATTTCTGTGCAATACCTGCGGTCTGAAATACCACATTTTCCAGTTCCTGTTTATTTTTTGCAGTATTTAAAAACACCACCGTCACAAGAAACATTCTCTCATTCCTGGATTGCAAATCTTCCAGAAGCCTCTTTGCTTCCCCTCCGTAAGTATTCAAATCAGACGGGATAATATCCATATCATATCCGGAACGAACTGCTTTTTTCTGCTCCTCAATTTTCATCCTGTTAATATCTGTAACCTTTGCTTTTACCAACTTAATCGCTTTCATCTGGTCGATGGACTGGATGTGAAGATTCACAAGCAGATTGCAGTCCATTTCCAGAAATTCCGCAAGCATTTTATCAGTCAGCTCCGGTGCCAAAATCTGCAGGTAGGATACTGCCCCGATAGTATCTCCCATCTGAAAATCTTTTCCGTTCTTAAACACAAAACTGGATGGTGCGATATAGTCCTTGGTATTCAGTCCGGTACGCAGCACATCGTCATAGCTGAACCGAAACGGAACTTTATTGTCCTGGTTGAACGTTTCATACATAATCTGCAAACGCTCCACGCCATTCAACGGATAAGCAGACACCCCTAATACCTTAAAGTTATTGAGAATATCCGTTTCGATACGCTCCAGTTTCGGTTTTGCTTCCCGGATATTGTCTGCTTCGATTCCAAATGTAAGATACTTTGTTCTGACAAGACCATTATTTCCCTTTGCCAACTGGTTTCTGAGCATCTGAGCAAACTCCATACGCAGATCATCAAAACTGTCATTCTGCTTCTTAATGCGAATCACATCTTCATATTCTGCCATATTGCTGTGATGATTGATAAAGGACAACTGGAAATGAATCGTACTGTCAAAATAGTTCAGGAAATCACACCAGTTTTCAAAAATCGCATTTTTATCTTCGTTCTGTGCCAACTGATAGTTAATATCATAAAAACGGATGGTCTTGGAATAATAACCATCTTCCACACGACAGATACCGTCTTTTCCCATTTCTCTGTATGGAATAGACTGTTGTGCGGTAATCTTCTTTTCTTTATTTCCACCACTCGTATTCCTGTTTACTTTTTTTACAGCTCCCTTTTTACCATTGGATTTTACAGAAAATGACACTGCTGGTTTCGTCTTCTTTTTATATTTATTCTCTTTTTTCGCCTGTTTCTTTGCTGCTTTTTCTTCACGAGCTGCCAGCTTTGCCTCCTGCTTTGCACGTTTTTTATCTTCTTTTTCGTGTGCCTTATGAAGTTTTGCTTCATACTTCTGTGCTTTTTCCCAGGCTCGCTGCTCTCGTCTGCTTAATTTACGTCTTGGTCTGCGGATACCCCGATGTCGCTCCAGTGCTTCATACCCTGTAACCATAGGTACTCCCTTCAAACGCTGTCTGTCCTTGACAAAATCTTCTGCTTCATCCATGGCAAACACTGGTAAACCATCAGCAGAATCTGCTTCATCTAACCACCAGCCTCTGGATAAGAAGCATCTTTGGCATGTTCTGGCAGCAATTTATCATTTTCTCTTCTTTCCACGAACTGTACCTCCCTTCGATTTTGTTATAATTTTTCTTTTCTCATACATATTTTCCACCTCATACTTTCGCAACGGAGGACGGATAAATTTTACTGTAATCATATTTTTCAGGACTTTTTCTAAAGGAAGTCCGTCTTTCTCATACATGGCAAACAAAAAAGCCGGAAGCATCAACAAACACATTCCGGTTGCCGCATTACTTGAACCAATCAATCCTCTTGCCAGGAAATAAAATGGAAGCCCTACTGCTGCTGCAATGCCAAGACAGATAAGCTGACGTTTTGTGAGGTTCAGAATAATCTTATTTTTAACTTTCGTCAGATCTTTGGGTACTGATACAAAAGCCATTTTCTATCATCTCCTTTTTTATATTTAATGTGTGTTAAACACACTCTTTGAGAAATTGGCTGTTTTCATAAGGCTGAAGCAAAGTACAACCGTATAAGCCATTACACTGAGCAATGCTGTATGCACGTTATCTGATACCTGTATATTAGCAACCAGTACGGAATAAATGCCCACACACACCATGATAAAAAATCCCTGGAATGCCAATGCGAACAATCCTCTTAAGTAATTGCTGCCAATCTGTCCCCATTCCCGATTGCTCATTGTTGCAAACGGAATTGCACCGATTGACGAATACAAGTAAATCTCAATCATACGTCCATAAAGAATGACCGTTATAAAAACGGAAATAACCTTTAAACACAGGCTTGCCAGAAGTGTTTCCAGTGCCAGTATGACTAGTTCCCCTACTTCCATTGATTCCATTGCCGTTTCCATTGAAGTGACCACCGAATCAATATTAATTGCTGTCTGATGATTGATCACTCCTGATGCCCGGTTCACTACATTCTGTCCCACATCAAAAATTGCCATAGTAATTGTGAATGCATTACTTACGAACCAGACTGCAACCCACATTTTAAAAAAATATTTGAAGAACATCCATGTATCAATGTCATGCATGTTGTTCTTCTCTGTGAGCATGGAAATCAGCTCATAACACAGCACAAAGGTTATAATCATCCCGGCAATCGGCACGATCACAGAATCTGACAGATTCTGAATCAGACTAAATATACTGCCATTCCATCCCTGGGGCGTTTGCCCAACCTGACTTGCAATATCACCGGTTTTTTCATTTACATCGGTAAACATGTTCGTCAGGTTTGAGCTGACCATGCCTGTAAGGAGGTTACGCATCCATTCTTCTATGGACTCAAAAATCTTATCCATGCGTGTTCTCCTTTCTTACTGCCCCGGCTAAAATAAATTCGCCAGTAATGGTACAAGCTGTGTACCGATTAAAACGACACCTCCACCTGCCATAAGCTGCTTGATTCCCTGTGACTTCGCACCCGGATTATCATTACCATAACCTTCCAGAAGATTGATAACTCCCCAAACTGCAAGTCCCGCTCCGATTGCGACAACGAGTGTCTGTAAAATATTAATTGCTGATGTAAAAAACGCCATAATCTATGTTCTCCTTTCGTAACTCCTGT
Source organism: Dorea sp. AM58-8 (assembly GCF_003464045.1). Classification (NCBI taxonomy): domain Bacteria; kingdom Bacillati; phylum Bacillota; class Clostridia; order Lachnospirales; family Lachnospiraceae; genus Dorea; species Dorea sp. AM58-8. The sequence goes on from NZ_QSDM01000013.1 coordinate 55,487, forward strand.
TTTTCATTGTGATTTTTTACTGGTTACTACTCGGAGGGTTCCGCCCTGATGGGCGGTCTTTCATGCTTGTGCATATCGCTACCTCCCAAAAGGGCATAAAAAAAGAGCTATGTATGTTTTACGTTACATGCCCTGTGCCTTCATTTTCATTATTTGATTGTTCTTCCAGTTCACTGCCTTCATACATATAAAGGTCAAACTGTTCTTCCGGATCTAACCGGACTTCCATCTGATGTTTCATGTATTCTTCCACATGGAACTCATTCTTTTTATCATAATCGGATAACTGCTTATACCGTTTATGTTTTGTAATGTCAAATTTATCACTGTAAAACGGACGGACACCACGAAGCTGTAAAATACACTTGTTACCGTCCATGACTGCCAGTTCATCCCGACTCATCAATTCTTTTCCTGTTTTCTGATAGTTCAAACCGTAAGATCTGCTCTGTCCTCTTGTATCAGAAGTGTTATATAAGTCAATGGTTTCCTTACCCAGTGTTTCTGAAATTTCTTTCAGAGTGGTACTTTCCTTACCTCCCAGGAACAACATTGTGTCACAATTTCCCGTAATGGTTTCGGCTGCATCCTTGTAAATTGTCTTGAGCTGCGACTGGGACTGGAGTATAATGGAAGCAGAAATTTCCCTGCTTCGGATCGTTGCAATCAGCTTGTCAAACTTCGGAATCTGACCAATATTTGCGAACTCGTCACAAAGGATTCTCACATGATAAGGCAGTCTTCCATGATGAACATCATCGGCTCTGTCGCATAACAGATTGAAAAGCTGACTGTACATCATAGCAACCACAAAGTTAAAAGTATCGTCTGTATCCGAAATTACAATAAACAGTGCCGTTCTCTGATCTCCAATCATATCCAGTTCCATTTCATCATAAGAAGTCAGTTCCCTAAGTTCCGCAATATCAAACGGAGCAAGTCTGGCACCACAGCTGATCAAAATCGACTTTGCCGTTTTTCCTGCAGCCAGTTTGTATTTTTTATACTGCCTTACTGCAAAGTGGTTCGGCTCGTCCCTTTCCAACTCCTCAAATAACAGATCCACAGCATTTTTAAACTCTTCATCTTCTTCCCTGGTTTCACTGGCATTGATAAATTCCAGCAGGGTTGAGAAATTCTGTTCTTCTTCTGGTGCTTCATAATAGATATAACCAATCAAAGCACAATACAGCAGACGTTCCGCTTTCGTCCAGAAATCCTCGGAAGATTTTTCTCCCTCGCCCTTGGTATTTACCATGATTGTATTTACCAGTTTCAGAATATCTTTTTCAGAACGAATGTAATGAAATGGATTATAATGCATACTCTTGGAAAAATTGATGGTATTCAGCACCTTGATTTTGTAAGGAGCCATTACCACCCTGCCATTTTTATCACGCAAAATTTTTCCGTTTTTATCTTTCTTCGGTGTCCCTCTTGCTAACATTTTACCACATTCCACGATAATCGTTCCCTTTGGATCGGTGACCACAAAACTTACATTGTCCGGCATCTGCATAAGCTGCGGTTTTACATAAAATCGAGTCTTACCGCTACCAGATCCACCTATCACTATAATATTCTTGTTTCTGGCGTACTTCGGTTTCTTTGGTCTACTGTTCATGGTCAGACGTTCCGTTTGTGTCAGCAGAATATTATTCTCAAAAACCGGATCAATAAAAGGTGCTATATCCTTTTCATTTCCCCACCTGGCAGAACCATATTCCTCCCCCTGGCGAAACTTCTTTCCATTCTTTCCCTTGAAATATACCACTGCCCATATGCCAACTGCTGCGATTGTTCCCGCAACCAGACTTTTCAGCTTCATGCTTGGCAACAGCTTCTTAAAAGCTAATGGATAATTCATAAGAAGAATCATCAGCCTGTCTACTACTGTACTGCCCCTGCAATACTGATAAAGCCAGGTACATTTATTTACCACATAAAACACAATCACATACGGTATATGTAGCAGAACCTTTTTTATTACTTCCACATTCGGGGGACGCACCTGAAAACCTTTCAGTTTTTTCTTTATATTTTTTATCCCACTCATAATGTTGGCTCCTTCTGCTTCTCTTTTGATTTCTCCCGTTCTCTCTGTTTGTCCTGGTTACGGGCTGTGATTGCCTGCTGTAATTTCTTACGGACAGATGGTTTCTTGGTTTTATTCAGTGTCTTTCCGGTAAACTCCCGAAATGCTGCTGTCATCACCTCCACATCTCTCGCCTTAAAGAAAACAAAATATCTTGGTGGATCTACAGACTTATCACGTTTTAGGCTGAAATCAATACCATATTTTTTTGCAACCTTTTCAAAAGCCTTAATGTTATTATCTGTAATCTCAATGTTGGAAAGTTGAATATTCTGCTGTGTCAGCTTCTTTAAACTCTGCTTTCCATGATATTCTTTATCCGGAGGTGCCTTTGTCTGCTGTTTTCTTGCTTTCTCTGCTTTTTCTTTCTCCACTGCCGCCAGAAAACGCATCATTGCCTGTTTCAATAAACGGACTGTCACTTTTCCACCAGTGATACATAACGATACGGTTTTCTCATTTACTTCTTCCTGCAATAGAATCACTCCCTTCCTGAAAATCTAAAATTCATATATTCCCTTCGTACATATCATGCTGCACCAAAGATGAGTAATAATTGCTGATGGTCAGCGGTGCATTATATAATACTGTCAACAAATACTGACGCATATTTACTACTTTACTGGTATTTTCTTTCATGCAATGCAATACGAACCGAATATGCTCTGCATCCAGTTTTAAAAACTGGCTTTTTACTACGGATAAAGGTTTTCTGTCCCCTCCAATCCGTATAAACTCCTGTTCCGAACACACCACATCTACCATTAACCCCACAATCTCATCCAACATATGCCGGTTGAAATCATCTACGATATAGTCATATCCAATGTGTTCAAGGATAATCTGCTGATAAGCATTCCTTTCAGCTTCTTTCCTTTTCACTTCACTGGCATCTGAATAGAAAGAAAGATACTCTGTATCGTTATTCTCAGTATTACTATCCTCTATATCATTACCTGGCAGTTTACACCTGTCTGCATCGGTCATTTGTACCTTTCCTGAGAAGTCATTTTGACCTGTCTGGAAGTTCTCTTTGAACCGTTCTGGTGATACGCATTTTTTTACATAGATTCTATCGGGATTTCCCAATCCCTGTCTGACTCTCGTAATCAATCCGATTCCTTTCCGGTCATCCAGTTCCTTTAACAAGCACCGGACTTTTTTTACTCCACATCCCATAAGCCCTGCTATCTGCTCCTGCGAAAAATATATATACACTTTTCCCTCCGAATCCATCCACCGATTCTTCACAGATAACTGCATCCGGTCTAGCAATAGACCATACAACAACTTAGCTTCACAGGTCAGTTTTCCAAATACCGGACTGGTAAAGAGAATCTTGGGAATCCGATAGAACGTATACTGTTCTGCTTCCTCCCCGTAGTGATACGGGAATATGTATGTATCCTTATCCAGATTGTTTTTTCCTCTGCTCTTTTAGAATTTTAGCCATGCAATAGCCAATACAGGGATTTCTTCCATACGGACAGCCTTTGCATGGAACCCAAAACCTGTGTGCCGGATCTGGATCAGGTGGCTTTTCAGGGAGCTGATAAAAGCATCTCATCTGCCTGCATTCCTTTTTCTTTTCATTCCAGAAATAACAATATTCACAGGATTTCGGCTTGTCCTCTGCATATCTAATCGCCATCGCTTTCTGACTCCTTTCTCCTGCTCAGTTTTTCCAACATCTGATCTTCCTGTGATGCTACTCTCAGACAGCAATACATCACAAAATTAACTGCTGCAATAATTGCTACAACCGCTATAATTAATACCTGTTTCATAATACATTCTCCCTTCATTTTTCCTAGTATTAACCAGAAAGAGAGCATTTATGAATCTTTTTCGTCCATAAATGCCCTCTTAACTAACTGATTTTTATTTCTTCTTTCTTGCCACCCATACCGCTGACACTACACCTGCCATACCTGCTACTGCAAGCAGAATCCAAAGCAGCATATGTGTATCATCTCCGGTTTTCGGTGTATCTGTTACCTGTGTAGATGGTGTTTCCGGTGTTGATGTTTCTTCCGGTTTTACCTCATCTTTCATCACAACTTTCTGAATCTCCCCGGTATCTTCCACTGTGAACTTCACGTCCTCAGCTATCAGATAACCATTAGGGGCAGATTCTTCCCGAAGTGTATACTCCCCAATCGGAAGCATTTCAATGTAATGCGGTTTCTCCTCAGAAGTCCAACTCTCTACCGTTTTACCGTCTTTGTCGAGAATTGTCAGTTTTGCGCCCGGCAGTTCCTTACCGGAAATATCCGTCTTGGAGATCTCTACCTTGGTAACATCGTCTTTCATCTCGATTTTCTGTGCTTCTACGGTATCTTCAACGGTAAATGTAATGCTTTCCGCTGTCACAAAACCATCTGCTGGTTTTGTTTCTGTCAGGGTATACTTCTGTCCGACTACCAGTTCTTTGATGATATGAGCTTCTTTACCGGAAATCCAGGAATCTACAACCTTACCGCTTTCATCAGTTACCTGTAACTTGGCACCTTCCAGCTCTTTTCCATCTGTCAGGGAAGTCTTGGTAATCTCAATTACTGTCGGTTCATCCTCAAAAGTAAATGAATAAAATACTTTTTCCTTTTCCGCACCTTCGTACTCAAATGTAAACTCCTGTGTTTCATCTGTCGTTGCAAATCCAGGTGCCGGGGAAGTTTCCTTGATATAATACTCAAAACCAATCGGTAAATCTGCTGTAAAAGTCAGTTTTCCTTCTTTATCCGTTGCCAGTTCTTCAATCACAGTATCCGCTTCCAGAATAACTTTTCCGTCTGCTCCTGTAATATCATTCTTGGCACAAAGGGCAAATACTGCACCTTCCAGTACACGATCCGAATCTTTCTCTTTTTTCACAACTTCCACTTCCGCTTTCTGGCGATTGTTCTGCCAGTCAGCAGAGTAAGTGACTTCTGCAGTATCCTGATCACGATATGTCAGGTCAATCTCTCTTGCCTCATTATCCAGTACAAAACCATCCACTGTAGCTTTTTCTTTGACATAATATTTGCCAAGAGGAAGTCCGGATAACTTTGCAATGCCGGTATCATCCGTTGTAATGGTTGCTACCAGTTCATCTTTTTTATAATAATCTTCACTTTCCCCGTCAGCAGATTTCACGTCCTCTAAAGCAAATACTTCAAAGGTAACATCTTTCAGACTGCCTGTTACATACTGGAATAAATGGCTGATCCATCCTCCAACAGAATCCAATGCCGTTACTTTATCCAGAAACTCTCCATTTTTATTGATGATGATCGTTCCTGTCGGCACATCATCTTTCATTTCCACTTTCTGGATTTCCCCAGTATCCTCAATCGTAAAAGTGACCTCTTCTGCCTTGAGGTATCCATAAGGAGCTATTTCTTCCCTGAGAGTATAGGTTTCCCCTACAGTAAGCCGTTCAATCATATGCTGCTCACCTTTTACAGACTTCCATGTATCAACTACATTTCCATCTTTGTCCAGTACCGTAAGAGTCGCACCAGATAATTCCACGCCAGTAGTCAGGTCAGACTTGGAAACCACAACTTTTGTAGGCTGATTTTTAAGTACAGAAGATAACTGCACGACCTTAACCTCCTGTCCCTGGTACTCTGCCTTTACTTCCAGAACTTCATCTGAAAATACATAGCCATTCGGTGCTGCCAGTTCTTTGATATAATACTCTCCAAATGGCAGATCCTGTGTAAATACAGCCTTTCCATCTTCTCCGGAAACAGCTTTTCCAAGAAGTGAGCCTGCTTTCACAATCACAGTTCCATGAGCTTCTATGTCATTCTTCGCATAAAGTCCAAATTCTGCCCCTGCAACTGCTTTTTCTGTATCAGCATCCTGTTTTTCCACCGAAATTTCTACCTTCTGGCGTTCATTCTCAAAAGTAGCTGTCTGCTCAATGACAGGTGTTTCCTGATCTTTGTAAGTAAAAGTGACTGTCTGTGCTTCGCTGTTTAAAACAAATCCTGTTGGCGCAGACGTTTCCACAATCTTATAACTTCCAAGTGGAAGATTCTTCAGGACCGCTTTTCCCTCTTTATCGGTTGTAACAGTTTTTACAAGTGTTCCGGCTGCATATTCCAGAATACGGTTTCCATTGTCATCTTTCTGGAAATCAGCGGTATAAATATCCTCCGCAGCATAAATGGCAAACTCTGCTCCTTCCAGATTTTCTGTCTGATATGTAAAATCATCCTTGAATCCGTCCAGAACTTCGCCCTTTTTCACGATAGTCAGTTCTCCCTTAACTGGATGGTTCTCATAAATTGCTTCAATGATCACATCCCCGGAAGTTCCATCCATCTGATATGCAGTATTAGAATCAACTGTTACCTCATAATAATTTTTATTCAATGTGTAACCGAACGGGGCATTCACTTCCTCAATACGGTAATTTCCGATTTTCAGATTCTGCGGAAGAATCAAATATCCCTGCTCATCTGTAAAATAAGATTTGTGCTTAACCGTTGTCGGATAGGTTGTAACCTGCTCCACATACTTCTTATGATCCAGGTCATAAATCTTAAACTCTGTATTTTTCTGTAATACTGGTTTCTTAGTTTCATCATCCTGTTTGATGATTTTCAGCTTTGCTTCAAACTCATCATCCAGAAGTACTCTCCACGTCTGTGGCTGGTTCGGATTATTCTCTGTGATACGCACTGTAAAATCATCTACCGGAGTATAATTGTGAGGAGTTGTAGTTTCACGCACAATATAAGTTCCATATGGAAGTGCGATACTGCAAGCATAACCCTTTTCGTCTGTGAACATTTCTGTTGCACCATTTTCCCCGATCACAACTGGTGTTGCAGAAGCAAACTCATAGTTTCCGTCTGCTTTCTTTGTCAGGGAAGATTCCAGATATGCCGTAAATCCGGCACCTTTCAGCAGATCAGCGTCTGTTTTTCCATTATTGGCTGCTTTGATGATCTGGAACGGCTGTTTCATTACCTGCTCCAGTGAAGTGCAGTCACGTTTAACCTCTGCTACCAGATCGCCTTCATAATTGCAGACCAGATCATGTTCTGTTTCGTCTGCCAGATAACCCACTGACGGACTAATCTCTTTCACATAGTAATCTCCAAGATACAAGCCATCTACAGAAGCCTGTCCATTCTTATCTGTTGTAAGAGTAGCAACCTGCTCCCCGGCTTTATAGATCACACCGGTAATACCGTCCGGATGAACAATATCATTACGAGCGTACAGTCCATAAACTGCTTTTTCCAGTGTCGCATCTCCCTGTGCAACCGCCTGTTTTGTTTCCGCATCTCTCTTTTCCAGAGAAATCTTTGCTTTGACTCTCTCATTTACAAATGTATGAGTGAATGAAACTTTTGGCTCACTGTCACTGGTATATGAGAACTTAAATGTATAAACATCTTTAGAATTTCTCAAATATCCCTGTGGTGCCTGTTCCTCTTTGACTACATAAGAAAATCCAATCGGAAGATCTGCGTTAAATGCCGCTTTTCCATCTGCTCCTGTCGTTAATTTTTCAATCAATGTGCCTTTCTTCACTACTACATTTCCGTCTGCGTTGGCAATATCACTGCCAGCATACAGGGCAAACACACCTCCAGATAACGGATTTTCGGTATCCTTGTCTTTCTTTACAACACTCACATCTGCCTTCTGTCTGTCATTTGTGAATGTCACATCAGAAAAGACTACTTCCACATTCTGTCCAGCATAGGAAAGTGTAACTGTCTTTTCCTCTCCAGCATTATAAAAGTTCTCCGGTGCCTGCATTTCTTTGACAACATAAGTTCCAAGATGCAGATTTTTCAGGATACAAGCACCGTTTTCGTCTGTCGAAAGGTTTTCTTTCACAAGATCGCCTTTGCTGTAAATCTTCGCACCATAGGCAGAGATAATATCTTCTCCTGCATATACATTATAAACAGCACCTTTCTGACGTCTGTTTTCATACTGGAATACTGTACCATTCTCGCTGACATCTGCCCCTGCAAGAACCTGTCCTTCTTTATATACAGTCAGTTCGCCAAGCTGCTCTTTATCCGGTACCGTTGTTGTCGTGGTCTTACTTGCTACCAGCTTCACATTGTAAGCGGTTGTATTTACCACATAACCTTTCGGTGCTGTGATTTCTTTCAGATATACCGTATCCTGTGTTTTTACAATCGTTGCAGAAGATTTGCCATTGCTGTCTGTTTCCGGCATTGTAGTAATCAGATTTTTGCAATCTGCATCACTGTAAATACCAAATACGGCTCCTGCAAGGTTTACATCTGCTGCTGAATCTTTCTTCATAACTTCTACAGTTGCAAGTTCAATCCAGGATACTTTAAAATCCACGTATTTTTCATCATCCACGCCTTCACCAAACACCAATGCCAGATCCTGATTTCCAGATCCTGTAGAAATCTTATAAGCTGAATAATCTTTAGTAATGCTTCCTTTCATTGTTGTAGACCAACTCTCTGCCACATCACTTACCTGTGTCAGTGGTGCTGATAGATAAAACTTCGTACCACCGCAGATTTCAACATTTGCTCCAGCTTTGCTTGTTTTTCCTGTTGACAGGTTATGAAGTTTTACACCTGCAGGGAGTTTCATAGTAATTGTCTGTAATGCATCTGCCTTAAATGTTATATCCTTTGTTCTCTGACTGTTACCCTCTACATAGGCTTTTACGTTTGCATCTGAAAAAGACATTGCCACTGATGGAATATCCGGTTGAGAAACGCAATAATTATAAAGTTTCTTTGCAAGATTCTGTGCAGTGCTGTTTGCACCTGAAAAAGCGTCTCCACTACCATTTGCATAAGATGCTGCAAGGTGTACCAGAATAAATCTGGCTCCGGCACTTAAATTGCCGTATCCATTCTCTTCTGTGAAAAATCCATCATCTCCAGAAGCTTTTGTGCCATAATAACATACCTTAGCAAGTGCTTTTCCATCTCCCACCTTATTAATTGTATAAGTTCCACTTCCTGGTCCTGGTTTTGATGGCTGTACACAGTATGCTGTGGCAGATACATTACCAAATTTCACAGTATACTGATAAGTAAGGTAACTACCATATCCATAATCTGCGTAACGATACATGGTTCCCCTTGTAACAGAAACCTGCTGTGAACTTCTTGCATTTCCTGCAGAAGCCATAAAGGTTACGGTTTCTCCTGCATCCATTGCATACAGATCAATTCCATTTGTCTCTGCCTGTTCCAGCACTTCAGGCACCGTAAGTTCAGTTTTCGTATCAACTGTGTTTTCCCGGTGCGACTCTGAATCGTCATCACTCTGCTCTGTATCTCCAGTGCCACTATCATCGTCCACTGTAATTTCAGAAGAACTCTCTGACTGCATTTCTGTTTCAGGTTCTTTTACAGTGATATTTCTGCTGATTCTGTAAGATGGATGACCACTTACCGGCTCTACCGCATATACTGCCTTGTAGGTGTCCGGTGTATGTGTATCGAAATCAGCTCCGGATTCATTTTTTGCTTCATGGAACATGATTTTTATTTTACTCTCATCCACTCCGTCAATACCGGACAGATCTACTTCCACTTCAAATTCCTGTCCATAGGCAAGTTCAATGTCATTTGCTGCTACAATTTCATCTGGATCAAGCGAATCCTGTACCTCTTTTAATTCCGGATACTGCTGCTCAAACGGTATTTCTTCCGGTTCTAATTCCGATGCTGAAACAGCTACCGGCTGAACGATTACAGATGCTAATGTAGCAACTGCCATGACTCCTGATAAGAATCTTTTGAACTTCATTTTCATTTTGACTTAATCCTCTCTTTCTTCACTTATCATCGTTTTTCTTTTCAGCAGGTCTGTACCTGCACTATTCAATCATTGGAACCACCTCCCGATGTTTTTGTTACTGATACCTGTACATTTCTGAAAAGATAACAGCACATGCATATGGCGGCACCTGCACTAAGCGAAGCACCGCCACATGGTATCTGCTGTCATCTCCAATAAATGGAAATAACAGTTTTAATAAGGATCAAGCATTTAAGCCGCAAGAGGCCGTTCCTTGTAAAAGTGCCTTTCAGCCGTTTCTCTTTCACGTTCTCTCCGAATCCTGGCCGCTGATTATTATGCGTAGCTGAGTTTCCGGGTATCCCCTCTTGCTATCTATATGAAATTGTCAAGGTACAAGTCCGGGCTTTTTCTTTTTGAAGAATTAACCCTTCACCTATAAAGCTCGGCATAGGGTGTTTACCAACCCCCTTTTGCAAACTTTTTTATTTTTTTCTCAGTTTCTTTTTCTCATTACTTTCTGCGAGTTCTTCTAAACTGGCTCTCAGCTTGGCAACTGCCTTATTTCTCATGTTGTTGACTGCTGCTGAACTGATTCCATGAATATCGGCGTATTCCTGATAAGTCTGTTTCTCAAAATAAAGGGCATAAATAAGTTCCTTCTGCTTATCCGTCAGCATATCCATCATGTTTTCTGTCATCATTTGCTGAACAATCATTTCCTCCATGTCCGGTGCCACACTCTCTCCAAGCTGCATTTCTTCCATAGCAGAAGATAAAGAAATACAGCGTTTCTGATTGCAGCTATCCAGATTGATGCTCAGGCGATCTTCTCCTCGAAGAACAAAACGCAGATACCACTCAGCCTCTTCAAAGTAAGATTCCGTCAGATTACATCCATATCCATTTCCAGCCACAGAAGAATAGCGATAACCGGAAATATCTTCGATAGGAAATACTGTTACCCGATTCTGTGCCTGATAGACCACATATCCGTTCTTATAAACAGTGATCGTGACTACGCCTACCTCGTTCTTAATAATCTTCTGAACAACAACCGGGTATTTCCCCTCCCGTAAACTTTTACAGCTCGGTTTCTTTTCGCCTTTCTTTGGAGATTCCACCATTTCTTTCAGTTTTCTAAGTGTCAGCATGACAACCGCCTTTCTGCCTTTCGGCTCCGGGCTGTCAGCAGATAAAAAAGCAGCAAAAAAAGACTCCGATCTGCCCGGTTTTTTTTATACCGAGCGACTTGCGAAGCCTCTCCTTGCTGCTTTATGTATCAATCAGCTATACAGGGCACTCCCTGCACGCAGATTAATCAGCGTTCATGTTTTCATTTTCTACCGTAGTGTTTTCAGCTTTATCAGACTTTTCATCCAACAGGAAACTAAAATCTCCCATTGCGTCATAGGCTGATGTGTGATAAATTCCAGATATTCTTCTCGGCTCATATTTTATTGCCTCCTCTCTTTTGATGATTATATTTTACCGAATCAACTCGCCTACCTCAGTACCACATACTGACCAATTTTTTCTAAAACAGTCCATATATGAACCTCAACATACAAAAAGCCTGAATAATTTGATGAACACGCATCAAATTACTCAGGCTCCGCTTAGCCCTATCGTCTGCCACTTCAGACAATAGCCTTTGTTTTTTTCACTTCATATACAATCCAGTTTCCATCTCGATCTTGCTTTACCTCCGCATTATTACCCTTTGCAGATATTCGCTTCAGCTTACTCAAGAGTTTCTGTTCTCTTTCAGCTTCCGACTTATTTCTATCGTAAATTTCCGCATTGCTATATGCCATATTCCAAATCTCCTTTCCTTATTGACTATGGCGTTATTATATAGCTAAACCGCTCCATTCACAATCCATCTTGCCAGACACTAATAAAATATAATCTGTCCAGCCTTAAAGCATTCCATATTCTTGTTTCTTTTCTACTGCATCTTTAATGTCCATTATTTCCTTTAAAGTCTGCTCATCCAATGTAAGATTCCCTGATTGTTCAAGTTTACACAAAATTTCTTGCTTTTCTTCCATACTTGCATCTTCTGTAAATCTGACTAATCTTTCATACTGTTCTGGTGTCATATCACTTTCATTTGATACCAACTGTGTCCTTGCAATTTTATCAATCGAATCTAATATCTTTTTCTCCAAATGATCATTCTCGTCGAACAAAGCTCTTGCTTTTCTTCGAATATATTTGTATCTTTTTAAATTTGATATGTTTTCTTCAACTTCCTGTAACCATAGTGTCAATTCGTTTCCTGGCATTGCCGTAATATCATACATTTTACTAGCAGCATATAAAGTAGGATAAAATATTTCCTCTTCCTCAGATATATATTCGTACTCTTTTCCTTCCAATAAGTTGGAAATTACATCAATTAATATATCCTGAAGCTGTTTATGCTTAAATAACCCTGTTTTGTTCTTAGCGTCCTGTTTTTCCTGTTCTGTTTTAGCAAATTCCTGTTTAATCAAGTTTATTCTGGCATTCCACTCATTCATCCACTTTCTGATAGCAACCAACCGGTCTAAAGTTTCTAACATCAACTGATATTGAATAGTATCATCTGAGTCCTGCATTGTAGCAAACATACCACGAACTTCATTATTTATTTTCTCTGTTAGAATATCCTCCAACCTTGCATTTAGAAACTGTGGTGCTGATTTTACCTGTTTCTTTATATCTTCATCCAAATATATTTCAACATTCTCTGCAAGCTGAGCTCGCAGACGCTGTTTCACGTCAATTCCCGCTTTGGGTTTCCCCTTTGCACCAAAAAAATCTGTATCGAACATTGCAACTAATAATTCCTGTATTTCCGGTTGAATAATATAAACATCTGTTCCGTCTACTGTTTTCATAAATTTCGAGGTGTTATTTTCCCGTCACTCATTTTGCATAATTTTTCGATATATCTTTTGATTGTCTTATCACTTATAAAATCTCCCGCTGCTTTACATTCACCTAAATATATTCCAAATTGCTCCGCTGTCATTGGTTCTTTTGCAAACATCCTCTTTATATCTGTGAAACTTTTAGAGCTTTTCTTTGTTTCAACAGTGTTCTCGCATTCTTCGTTACGCACCTGCTTAGTATAATCACTTGTTCTTCCCATTTTTAACATACCCTCCGTTAGTATCTATTTTATTATTCATTATCGTTCATGAATCAAACATACAACAATTTTATATAATTTTCTCATCTAATAAAAGCTCCTTTATTGTCTTTTTCAAAAAAATAAAGGTCATTGACTTATTACTCTAAGTTCAATAACCTTTAATCATCAGACATTGCATCCAACATTGCTAGAATTGCTTTTATCGCCTTATTCATTTTCTTTTTATCCATGCTTAACAACTTTCGTACTATTTGCCAAATCCCAGAATCTTTACATAAATGTTCCTGCGGCACCACAGAGTTTAAGTCGGTTTTCAAACATTTTGCAATTCTGACCAGTGTATCTAAACGAGGGTTTCCATCGCCAGCCTCTAACCGTTTGTAAGTTGACTCTCCTACCTCCGCATCTAAAGCAACCTTCTGTGTTGTAAGATTTAATTCATTTCTCCGTTCCCTTAATTGATTCCCAAAGATATTCTTTTCTTCATCTGTCAAACCGACTCACCTCCCTCTTGCGGACATAAAAACGCCTGATGATATGGTTGTTGTCCTTTAATAAACATCCCATATTCATCAGGCGTAGGTGATTATAGACTAATTCTATATCCCGATTTGCTCAGTATGAATTTCTTGTCTATGCATTTTTACTTTAACGATTGATCTGCACTTTGGGCATTTTATCTGTATGTTTCCCTCTGTATGTAAATCAATGTCAAATAATCTTTTGTTTTTGCATGTTGGGCACGCAACTGGTATAATGTCAACTTTTTGCATATTAGCCTCCTTCAGCAGAAAGCCAGCTAAAGGGAAAGTCAAAGCCGACCAAGTTTTCCAACAACAATAGATTGTTTAGCATTTCCAAGGTAGCGATGCTTATATTATACGAACATATGTTCTTTTTGTCAAATATTATGTTTATATTTTTCATCTGTTTCATCTGTTTTTTCATTTGTCATCCACTTCTTTTGTGGCAAAAAATAAGCCGAAGCAAAATGGCATACCCATACCATTCTGCTCCGGCTTATCTCGCATTGCGGATAGCTCTTGTCCGAGCGATTATCCTTCTTTATTCAATTACTACTTTTCTACCACTCTGTTTAATAATGATGCACTTACAGTTTTCTCCGTAAAATGCTGCAATCATTTCTTTCATGGTGTAGACATCAAATCTGTTTCCTCCACCTTTTACAGAAAAGGCGGGCTGTCCGTCTACCCAAACTTTGTCCCCTACTCGTACATTATACATTCTCGTCCTTAATTCATTTTTACCTCTCAAAGCTGTATACCTCTACTTACACTGACAGTGTACTTTCTCCATGTTTCTGTTATAGTATTGCTGATTTTTTAACGCTTTCATTGGATTTTTGTCCTACACCTCCTTGTGATTTTTTCAATAAAGTGCTTGACATCCAATGTTTTCTGAAGTAAAATGAATAATGTCATGTTCACATTGCCTATATATTATCACTTTAATGTGGTATAGTCATAGATAATGGCTCATGTCAGGATGAGATTCTGGTACAATCTCATAAATCAGAATAGTTGGTTAATAAAACAACTTTATTGATTTTCCAGTTATTGCAGAGACTTTCCCTAAAGGGGAAGTCTCTTTTTTGATTATACTCCCATATGTAATAAATGTCAATATTGCTTAAAGTTTTTGTAAAATCTTTCTTTATTTCCGTCACATTTACTTATTTTTTGATATTTGGTTACACCATTTTATTAATATTTTAATACGCCTATTATTTTAATGATTGACAGTGTAACGCATTAATTCTATAATAGAACTGAAACAGAATTACATAATAAAGTGAGGGATTGTCGATGAATAATCAAGAATATGTAAAAAAAATTGTTTCTTATATCCGTTCATACATGGAACAGAATAACATCACTCAGAAAAAACTAGAATCTTTGTGTAAAGAAAAAGACGCTGCGGTATCTCAGGGTACTATTTCAAATATTTTTGCCAAACCCTCCTCAGCACGTCTTTCTACTTTAATCAATATATGTGACGGACTGGATATTAGCCTTTCCTCTCTCATGAAGAATATTGAGCTTTCACAAAAACTACCAGATCCTTCCTCTAACCTGATGATTTATGACACTTCTGATCCCTCATATAGAGGCTATTTCAAAAAATACTTTATCTATTTTTTAAGTACAGATGAAAAAAATAACGGCGAACTTGTTTATGGTGAACTTGATTTCAAAAACCGTAATGCTCCATCTCCATGTGAAGCATCACTGGAACTCTATACTGGCGAGCCTGATCCAGACACAAACATATCACGCACTAAATCATACACCGGAGATATGGTAATCTCACGAGTCGGATGCATATATTGCAATTTAGTTTCTTACGAGTACGGAGATATATGGACGCTTGCCTTTAATCATCTTCAGCTTAACATCCATTCATTTATCGGAGCCATAGGGTGCGGCATCACTTCAGCTTCTGGAAGTAAGCGTTTTCCTACTATACATAAGGTCTTCCTTAGTTCTACGGAACTCAGTGAAGAACAGCAGCGTTATGTCAGTGGATTGCTTCGATTATATCGTGATGAAATTACAATTTCTAAGAAACAGTTAAATGCTTTTATGAATCATTCCGGTTTAGACCTAAAATTCAAAAGTAATATTGAGCGAGCTTTGACAACACCAGAAACGTTCTATAATATACCCATCAATATGATTCAACCACCTGTTCCAAATGAAAAATACGCGCAAGAACTATCTTTACTGTTGCAATACTCTTCTATGCCATGCAACGATAAAATTACCAAAGATGAAACAGATCTCGCACCATGCATCATAAGTCCCGGCAAATAGCAACCGGGGCTTATTTATTTTTCTCCATACATTCATTATATAATTCGTTACCATGCTGCCAAGCATACATCCCAGTCCATTATGAATCATATCGTCCCATTCAAATAAACCACGCATAAAAATCAACTGACTGAACTCTATTATTGCTGATACCAATATTCCTACAGCCAGAGCCTGATACCACTTCACTTTATGATTTGCAATTATGGGAAGCAGGACTCCGGCAGGTAATAACAATATGCAATTCAGCAAATTCTCTTTTAATAACGTCCAATCATGGTAGCGAATAATATCTCTCCATGACCAGAATGGTACTAATTCATACTGACGAATAGTTCCCGTCCTGGTAAATACAGTTGATCCAAATACAATTCCCAGGAACACCACCAACGCCAATACTGCTGCTGCCTGAATTATATTCAACTTCTTTCTATGTACACACACTGCCATCGCTGTACATACCAGTATCAATACTCCTGTAAAAGCCAATATTTCATATCTTGACCATTGCTTATTATATGTTGTCCATATCTGGTAAATGTCCATTCAATTTCCTTTCTGTATCAATCAATCCAAATCTCAAGAACATCGGATACAAATAACTGGCACCGAATACTCCTAATTTTTTCGGTCCGCTTATATTTTCGTTCTTCTCTAACGTCGCTTTTAAAGCAACTTTCACACTACTTCTCGTTATAGATTTTTTCTTTCGATTAATCTGTATTTCATTTCCGTTTACGGCATATCGAAATCGTAATCCTTTTACCGTTGTAAAGGAATATCCTGAAAAAATTTCAATCGTACTCCACAAATAATTTTCCACACATTCTAAGGAAGCCCCCTTACATATCTGTAATTGCTCAACAGCTTGCTTTCTTTTTCTATACATTCTACAACGTTCTGCGTAAAGACTAAGTTCATCTACATTATAGATCATTTTGGTATATGGCAGATAGGAATGTACAGATGACTTGCTCAAACCAGTTGCCTTCATTATTTCTGTAATACTCATTCCCTGCTCTCGCATTAAGTTAATCTGCTCACTGTTCTCAGTATGATATACGCCTGCAGTAATCAATATTTTTCGTGTTTTCATCAATGTAATGCCAAACTCTTCTGATACTTGCCTTAACGAAATACCTGATCCATCAGCCACTCCCGAAGTATATGCCTCTACAATACAATTCTGGAACTGTTCCATTATTCTGTTCTGATCATACCCTGGTTTCTTTTTTGTTCTTCCCATTTTTCTTTACACCACTGCCATGATTGCTTTTATTTCTATTTTTCTCTCTTTTATATTCATCCCATGCATCCACTGCCTCTATCCCTGCCATCCATAGCACCAAGGTATCCGCCCGAAGCGTTACCCCTAAATGCTTCAGCATAAACGGTTCCGGCAAGAGCGAAAGCAAGAAAATCATAAATAGCATATATGTTTTAAATAATTTGACAATATCCCTCCGCATACGTTTTCTCAAAAAACAATATCCCAAAACATAAAATATAATCACACCTGCTTTAAGCCATACCTTCATACTTTCTCCTTTTTCGTGTCAATCCAATCATATTATACTGATACTCTGGCAACCACCAGTGCCAGAGTATTCATATCTTATTCTACAGTAACGCTTTTTGCCAGATTTCTAGGTTTGTCTACATCTAACCCTTTAGCCACGCTGACATAATACCCCATTAGCTGCAACGGAACAACTGCCAGACTTCCTACGAAGTGTTCATCTATCTTCGGAACGTAAACTGCAAAATTTACCTGATCTTCAATCTCGTATTTTCCATATGTTGTCAATCCCATCAAATACGCACCACGACTCTTGCACTCCAACATATTACTGATGGTTTTCTCGTAAAGATCACTCTGTGTCAATACACCAATTACTAACGTTCCTGGCTCGATCAGACTGATCGTACCATGCTTTAATTCCCCGGCTGCGTATGCTTCAGAATGAATATAAGAAATTTCTTTCAGCTTTAAACTGCCTTCCAGAGAAATTGCATAATCAATTCCTCTGCCCACAAAAAACACATCATGAGCATTCGCATATTTCGCAGCAAACCATTGAAGTCTTTCTTTATCCTGCAGGATTTTCTGAATCTTATCCGGAATTGTCAATAACTCAGTAATGTAATTGCCATACTGCTCTTCTGTAATGGTATTTCTAACTCTAGCAAATTGAACAGCAAGACAATACATTGCTACAAGTTGGGCGCTGTAAGCCTTTGTCGTTGCCACTGATATTTCCGGACCAGCAAGAGTATAAAATACTTTATCTGCCTCACGAGCAATACTGCTGCCAACAACATTTACGATTGCCAGAGTTGTTATACCTTTTTCCTTTGCCAAACGCAAAGCTGCTAAAGTATCCGCTGTTTCCCCTGACTGGCTGATAACAATAACCAACGAGTTTTTATTTATTGGCATTTTTCTGTATCTAAATTCAGATGCAAGATCCACTCTTACAGGAACATCCACCAAATCCTCAATCACATACTGTGCTGCCATTCCAACATGCCAAGCTGAACCACATGCAACAATATATATCTGTTCAAATTTCTGAATTTCCTCTTCTGTAATCTCAACTGATGATAAATCAATACCATTATTTTTTATGACAGAACTTAAAGTATCCTGAACTGCTTTCGGCTGTTCATGGATCTCTTTCATCATAAAGTGTTCAAATCCTGCTTTTTCTGCTGCTTCAGCATCCCACTTAATTTCTGTTGTCTGCTTTTCAATCTCATCCCCATCAAGGTTAAAGAAATGAGCTTCTCCAGGTGTCAATCTGGCAAATTCCAGATTACCAATGTAATAAACATTTCTTGTATATTTCAGAATAGCCGGGACATCAGAAGCTACATAGGTTTCTCCGTCTGCCACTCCTATAATCATTGGACTGTCTTTTCTTGCTACCCAAATTTCTCCCGGATAATCTTTGAACATAAGTTCCAGGGCATAGGAACCACGCACACGAACCATCGTTTTTGCAATCGCATCAATCGGTCCGAGATTATACTTCTTATAATAATAGTCCACTAGTTTAATTACTACCTCTGTGTCAGTCTGACTGTAAAAAGTATAACCATGCTTTAATAATTTTTCTTTAAGTTCTGTATAATTTTCAATAATACCATTGTGTACGCCAACTACTTCTGATTCTACTTCTCCAGAACCTGATCTTGTACAATTTCCAGATACATGCGGATGTGCATTAATCTGACTTGGCTCTCCATGTGTTGCCCAACGTGTATGTCCGATTCCACATGTTCCTATCAGTGCTTTTCCTTCATCTGTTTTTTCAATCAGATTGCCTAATCTTCCCTTGGCTTTAACCACCTGTGCCAAACGCTCCCCATCTCGCACAGCGATTCCAGCCGAATCGTACCCTCGGTACTCTAATTTAGACAGACCATTTAATAAAATAGGTGCTGCCTGCTGTGTTCCAGTAAAACCAACTATTCCACACATTTCAATCTCCCCATTCTTATCATTGTATTCTCTATTATTCTAACAATCTATTCTTTATTTTTTTTGCAGGTGTTCCTGCAATAATAATATTGGACTCTTCAAAATTTTTTGTCACAACAGAATTAGCCCCTATAATATTGTTGTTTCCTATTTTGACATCTCCACATACTACTGCATTTGTAAATAATGTAACATGATTTCCAAGTCTTGGTTCTCTTTCGCCACCACCATTTGATACAATTGCAGAATTTACAAATAGCCTTGCATCTTCACCAACATCTCCATTAGTTATAATAGAGCCTAAGTGAACTATACATAACCCCTTTCCACAACTGTTCAATCTAACTTTCATACCATATTTAAATCTTAATCTATTTAATTTGACCAAGCTCAAATAGTACATCCATTTTTTCCCAGTATTAAGGTAATATTCCGTTTTTCTAAGTCTTTTTTGATACTTAAAAATAGCATCGTTTTCCGTTAGCGGAAATACCCCCCCCCACTAATGTTCTCTTTGGATATTTCGCACCTTCATATTTAATCCATTCTTTCAAATCCAATGCAGAACTAATTATCTCATGTTCCCATACGGTTGAAGTATCTCTTGCGTATGTTTCATTCATTTCTATGTTCATTATTTACTTCCTCCATACAAAATAGTATCAATCCCGTCTATATAAATCCCTTGTATATACTTTATCTTTCACATCATCTAAACAATCATTATATCTATTTGCAATGATTGCCTGACTCTGCTCCTTAAATTTATCCAAATCATTCACAACCTTACTTCCAAAGAAAGTGCTTCCATCTTCCAATGTTGGCTCATAAATAATAACAGATGCTCCTTTAGCCTTGATTCTCTTCATAACTCCCTGTATAGAAGACTGGCGGAAATTATCTGAATTTGATTTCATAGTAAGACGATATACACCAATCACAACCTCTTTTTCCATAGAAGCATCATAAGTATTTTCATCTTCATAAGCATAATACCCTGCCTTCTGTAAAACACGATCTGCTATGAAATCTTTCCTGGTTCTATTTGATTCAACAATAGCAGACATCATATTCTGTGGAACATCTTCATAATTAGCCAAAAGCTGCTTAGTATCCTTTGGTAAGCAATAACCACCATATCCAAATGACGGATTATTATAATGTGATCCAATTCTTGGATCAAGACACACACCGTTAATGATCTGTTGTGTGTTCAATCCTTTCATTTCGGCATATGTGTCAAGCTCATTAAAATATGATACTCTGAGAGCCAGATATGTATTAGCAAATAACTTCACTGCTTCCGCTTCTGTAAATCCCATAATCAAAGTATCAATATTCTCTTTAATAGCACCTTCCTGTAATAATCCGGCAAATGTATTCGCAGCCTTTACAAGTCTAGCATTTTGAATATCCGTTCCCACAATAATTCTTGACGGATATAGATTATCGTACAATGCCTTAGATTCACGCAAAAACTCAGGGCTAAAAATAATATTGTCACAATGAAATTTTTCTCTAATACTTGCTGTATATCCTACTGGAATTGTCGATTTTATAACCA
This sequence comes from Dorea sp. AM58-8, assembly GCF_003464045.1. Lineage (NCBI taxonomy): Bacteria > Bacillati > Bacillota > Clostridia > Lachnospirales > Lachnospiraceae > Dorea > Dorea sp. AM58-8. The sequence goes on from NZ_QSDM01000013.1 coordinate 76,370, forward strand.
TAATCGCATCTGGATTATATTCAATAACCAACTTGATCACAGCTTCTACTGCTGATGTATCAAAGAAATTTTTCTTACTGTCATAGTTTGTGGGAGCAGCAATAACTACAAAGTCCGCATCTTTATACGCTGATTTTGCATCTAATGTTGCCGTTAAATGCAATTTCTTCTCTGACAGATATTTTTCAATATATTCATCCTGAATTGGAGATTTTTTTTGGTTTATTAATTCTACTTTTTCTGGAATAATATCTACTGCCATCACTTCATGGTGTTGCGATAACAAAGTAGCTATGGATAATCCCACATATCCAGTTCCTGCAACTGCAATTTTCATATTCGCATACCTCCTGCTTTACACTTCTGTTTCTACTGAATTTTAGACTATATCATAAAATTCCTTTAAAATGGACGTTCCATTTTCTAAAATTTCTTTTGTCTTTTTATAATAATTTTCTGCAGTATTTTCTACATAATACGGATTAATTATTTTTTCATTTTTCCCGGTAATCTCTTTCATTGCCTGACCGATCATACTACTGTCGCAAGTGACATCAATAACACTGTTACCATGTACTCGTCCTCTTTGTCTATCTCCAATATTAATTGTATACCTTCCTAATGACGGTGTTTCAATAATTCCAGATGAAGAATTTCCTATTAATGCCACAGAATTTTTTACTAAATATAAAAACGAATCTACATTCAAGTTTTCATAATAATACGCATTTTCATGTTCATCCACATAATTGAGCCATGAAGAACGTATGATATCAGATTTTGTATCTGCATTCGTCCCCATAAAAATAACACTCATTCCATTCATATTTTCCTGCAATGCAGTCAATACTTCTTTCACCTGATCTTCCATTTTCACATCAGTTAGTGTTTCGGGATGAAAAGCTACAACCCAATATTTTTGTGGAATAAGTTCTTTTACTTTTTCAATTACTTTCTCTTCATCTATCTTGCAACAATTTTCTGCCCCTAATGCCCCAAGATAAAATACTCTTTTAGGATCTTCTCCCAACTGTATTACACGTTTTCTATATTCTTCTGTACTGGTAAAATGATACTGACTCATTTTGGTAATAGAATGACGTATAAATTCATCATAATTGCCATATGTAACTTCCCCACCATGTAAATGCAAAATTGGGATTCTTTGCATAGCTGCTGCAATCGCAACCGCCATCATTTCATATCTATCTCCAAGTATAATTAATAAATCAAATTTATTATTTTCAAAATAATTTCCAAAACAATCTAAAGCTGTTGCCATGCAATGCATCACATTCGCATTACTGTCATTCTCTATATTTAGCGGAATCTCCAAATCGATTTTAAATCCATCCTGTCGTATTATATCTACAGAGTGACCAAACTTATCTTCCAAATGTGAGCCTGTAACCAATACTGAAAACTCTATAGCTTTGTCATTATCTAATAATCTTAAAAAATTTTTTACTATTCCATAATCTGCTCTTGAACCAGTCGCATACGCTACTCTATACTTTCCCATACTAACCTTCTTTTACTGATTTATAATAGTTTCGGCAATTTTAAAATCAAGTTCTGTATCTATATCTATACTGCGCTCTGCCGGCATTTTATATGCGTAACAATCTTCTCTATACAGATTTGTATTTTCCAAAAAAGCCTTCACATCTGCCATATAAATTGCCCCATTTATCCTATAAAACGTTTCTAATTTCTGTCTTTGTTTATTACTGTCTGCCCGCAAAAATCCGGATAACGAATTATTTTCTGGTAAAGTATTACTCCACAATGGCGAATGCTCCATTTCACAAACTGATACAACCGCTATTGCATCTTTCTCTTTAAATAATTCATAAGCTTTTTTTATATCTTCGTACTTTCGCAATGGAGATGTTGGCTGTAAAAGCGTAAATGTATCAAATACAATTCCCATCTCCTGATATTTTTTCAATACTTCTTTTACAACATCCCATGATGACGCTACATCTGATGCATTTTCTTCTGATCGATAAAAAGGTACTTCTGCTCCATATTGTATTGCAATCTCGCCATATCTTTCAGAATCCGTAGAAACCAATATGTGTGAATAAATCTCTGATTTCTTCGCTGCTTCTATGCTATATGCAATTAAAGGTTTTCCATTTAATAATTTTATATTTTTATCTTTCAAGCCTTTCGAACCGCTTCTTGCAGGTATTATTGCTAAATTATTCATCTTCTCTATTCACTCCTTTACAAGAAATCAATTCATCTATTTCAAAATCTTTTTCAGCTTCTTTCCCCAACACCTCATACCAATGAATCGGAGAAATTCCATTTCCTGGTCTTTTACAAGTGATATTCTCTTCGGAAAACATTTCACCTCTCATGATTTTTCTTTTTGCTACAATAGATTTTCTTGCAACGAATATATTGCTTCGTTCAGATTCAGTCACTTCTTTCGTTTCATTTCCAAGCATAATTTCAGCTTTATGCACACCTACACACAATTCTTTTAGTTCTTCTGGTGTAATAGACGCTTTATGATCAGGTCCTGGCATAGCTTTATCTAAAGTAAAATGTTTTTCGATAAATTTAGCTCCCAATCCAACCGCCACAAGAGAAGCAACAATTCCTTCTGAATGATCTGAAAGTCCGATTTTCCAATCTGGTGCTAATTCTTGAAGCTTATTCATGGCAAGCAAATTCATATCTTCCGGCTCTGTTGGATATTGTGTATTACAGTGTAATACCGTAAAACTTGTGTCTTTACTTTGTTGCAAAACATTTATTGCATATTTAACTTCATCAATCGTAGACATTCCTGTTGATAGAATTACTTGTTTATTTTGACATTCAATTGCTGCTACCCTCTGTAAATAAGGAAGATTTGTAATCTCTCCTGATGGTACTTTCCATATATTCTGACCGATTTTTTGCAAAAATGAAAAAGATTCAAAATCAAATGGCGTAGAAAAAATCTGAATATCTAAAGTAGAAGCATACTGTACCAATTCCAAATATTCAGTTTCCGTTAATGCCAATTTTTTTAACATATCTAGCTGTGAACCATTTCCATCATTTTTTTTCTGATATTCGGCTTTAGGGGCATATCTTGAAACAAGATTTTCTGGCACAAAACTTTGGAATTTAACTGCATCTGCTCCAGCTTCTTTCGCTTTTTTCATCATTGTTTTTGCCAATTCAACACTTCCATTATGATTGCAGCCAATCTCTGCAACAATTTGAATATCACTCATTTCTAATCTCTCCTCTTTATAACTCTAGCAGGTACACCTACTACAGTTACTTTCTCCGGTATATCTTTAATAATCACACTACCTGAACCAATAATTGCATTGGAACCGATTTTCAATTGACCGTTACACACAGATGAACTGCCCAAAAAAACACTATTTCCTACAATTACATTTCCATTTATAACAGAATTTGTTGATAAATGATTGTGATCACCCACTTTACACTCGTGTTCAATCAAAGCCTTTGTATTTATAACATTATTATTTCCTATCTCTGCATCAGCATTTATTACTGCCATTTTACCTACAAAATTCCCTATTCCCATTTTTGCACTGGCCGATATAATTGCTGAAGAATCAATAATATTGATTATGTTCAATCTTCGTTCTCTAATTCTGTCAAACCATAACTTACGGTATCCAACATCTCCAATAGAAACAAAATAACTATATTTTTCACAATTTAGAATATCTTCAAGTCCCGTACCCAAGATTGGTAATCCCATATGCATACCTTTTTTGTTGCTATCTATGAATCCACATAATTCATATTCTGATTTATTAATTGAATCTGCAACTGACTTTGCATGTCCACCAGCTCCTATTAAAATCAGTTTTTTCATCTAAAATCACCTCAAGTCTATTTTCTAAGATACTCTCTCAATTTATTCCAATTTTTTATACCTATTTTAACAAATGATGACACTATTCTTTTATTCATTTTTTACATATGTACATGTGGCTATCAATATAAACTTTTCCATTTAATCCACTCACTTTTATTCTATAAAATCGTTCTTTACTTTATCAAAAATTTCCTTACCCTCAAGACAAGATTGTGAAAAATAAATTTGTGAAACAAATTCCATACCATATCTCATTTCCAAAATATTTTTTATATCTCTTATCCTTTTTGATACAGCTTTACTATCCTCAATCATGTATTCTGGTTCATCTAACGTAAACTGTATAAGTTTTCCTGCTTGATTAAGCTTTATGCCCCCCACGAATAATGGACTCTGTAATCTATATCTGTGTACACTTTTTATATTAACCATTAAATCCAATTCGGATAATTTTTCATTTTCAGGCACAATACAACAAAAAGTATCTCCCGTTTCAATTAACCATTCTTGTATTTGTAAATATGCATTATAGACTTTTTTCAAAAAATCTGCCGATATTTTCTTTTGTAAATACCAATCCAAATTACCTGGATTTTTGCTTTTTCTCTTCAAAACTCGAACATTTATTTTATGTTGATCTGTATATAAATTCATCCCCATTCTATGATTACCATCGAGAAGCCTCATATCCTTATCTACTATAAATAAAGAATTCGGATCATATCCTTTGCTTTGATATGATGTAATTAATTTTGAGAAAGCCATGTTCCCATCTTCCTCCCGATGTTTATTACCATATGCTGCCCTACTAACCGTATTTTGCCATACAAATGTTTGTTTATTATATTCCACATAATCCTTTATATCCAAATACCTCGTAGTAGCTAGAAACTGATTATGTTCTACATTTCTTCTTAAATTCATTATATCTCCAATAGAAGCACTACATGACTGAGCTGTTCTACTATCATATAAATCTACCAACATCTTTTTTATACTAAACATTTTAATTTTCTCCTCCCAATACTTTCCATTTTATACGATTCAAAATAGTTGGTTTTGCATACTTTTCTGTCCAGAAATGAATATTCGCATCTGATTTTTCTAACTTCTTTTCAAAACTCTTCTGAAAAGTATTTCGTGGCGCTGGTAATATAATTCTTGGATTATTACGAATTATTTCTTGGCTATCTACATTTCTAATTAAAAAGTATTTTTCTACTTCATTAAAAATTTTTTTTCCTTTTTCAGTCAACACTAATACTGCCGAACACCCAAGACTATCTGTAAATTCGGGACATACTTTTTCCATTCCCCACGCATCTCCTATCAATAGATCACTCATAATATTCTGTCCCTTATATTCGCAACTCAAACATCTATTTCTTTCAAACAAACCATCTGTAAAGCATTTCAAAAAGTAACCATCATTTTTTCTAAACGTTATATGTTCAGTTCCATTCTTAAATTGAAACTTCAATCCATAATTTAAGCATCCTTTTGTTTTATCTCTCATAGACACTTTAATAATTGAACTTTCACTCATTCTTTCCTCTTCAGCTAAATATTTTTTCCATATTTTACGTTCTATAGATCCATGACATACAACTGCCAGCGTAATTAATTTATCACTTTTAACACACTTTTTTACTGCTGCAACTTGACATGGGACTCCTGAAAAAAGTACTATTTTTCCCTTTTCTACAATCTGCTTGATTTTCACTATGCAATCATTTAAGTCACTTTTCACATATTTTGATCCCATCATTTTTTTGCAAATTTCTATCTCATTAGAAACAATATGTTTGGGCATAAACTTGTCATCATATATACAACCACAAACATATCCGTCCATTTCTAATACTTTTTGTGCTATTTGAAAAAAAACACCGCCTGACGAACTTACTTTTCTGATTTCATTGTTTTTGTTTTTAACTATATATCCCTCAATACAATTCAGTTCTTCTATATCTTCAGGTTTATTCAATTCAATACATACTCTTTCACATCTATTGCAATTAATACACTTTTGCAAATCAATTTCTGGATGTATGTTTTCATCAAATGATATTGCTTTGGTTGGACAAGCTTCTGCACATGCTGAACAAGAGTAACATTTTTCTTTAAAATCAAAATTTATCATATTATTTAAAACACTCACTTAAAGGAACTATTTCTGCACCATCTTTAATTACATAATTATATATTTGTTTAATTAACTTTTTCGCTTTTTCATCTGTATTTAATTGCCAATAATGAGTATATATAACAAATGGCACTTTTCTTGCTTTGCAAATATGGTACTCATAAATCAGCCGTTCATAATTATCTATTGTATATGCATTCAGTTCTTTATGCTTTCCATAGTTCATAATACCTGGATACTGTACTTTTTTTACTATCCTAAATCCCCAACGAATTATAAAATTATATATATATCTTAAATTTACTTTTCTATCTCTCACCCCAATAATGCCAGAGTAATTCATTTGAAGATCTTCTAATACTGAAATAGCTTTTTTATCAATACTATTATTAGGTGCAACAAATACTGATATATTCATACCTAACAATTTCTCTAAATGTTTTTTTCCTTTCGGTATTTCCTCTTTTAATTGACTACTACTTTTCCATTTCATTTCAGCAAGCCATTTGTTTTCACTTAGCTGATATTCATGTGAATAGCCATGTAACAATATATCAACTTTTCCCTGTTTATATTTTTTCTTTAAATATTCTAATAATTCTGTATTTTCAGCTATATCATAATATCCCATTCCAATTTCTTTTCCATATGGAAACACATCATCTCTATGAACTGGAACCGTATACGGCACAACTGAAAGAGATACACAATCATCCTCATTTAAAAAATCATATGCTCTTTGTAAATCTTTAGGTTTTGTAAAATATGATGTATCATCATCCCGAATAGCAACTTTCATTTTTTATCCTTTCGTCATCTCGAATAACATGTTTTCTAAATACTCAATCGAATCCCTTCTCTGTTCCTCCAAAATCGGAATCACATTTTTGTAATCTATAGAAATATCTTCTGCAGTCAAATTATCCATATTATGAATTATTCTATTTGATAATCCAAAGATATTTAAAGCACTATATAATCTGGAATTTTCAGATGATTCCTCTGAATCACTGCTTTTACAAAAAGAGAAAAAATTTCTTTGGAAATTTATCGAAAACATAGTTCCATGAAATGAATCTGTACAAATTAAAGCAGCCCCTCTTATCAATGATAAAAATTCTTTAGGACCTCCCCATACTTTTTTATAATCATTATTTTCCATTTCTAAATATGCTGCCGGAAGACTTATTATTTTCCAATTTGTTAATTTTTGTATCTTTTCTACAGCCCTTCTATGTTCTGATTTTTCTCCCAAAAAATAAACCAAAATATATGGCTCTTTAGGTATCTCAAACTCGCAATATTTTCCCCACTCTTTAGCAGATAATAACAATGTTGGATCTAATACACATTTAACTTCTTTTTGTGTAATACGGCTTAACAATTGCGCTCCATCCTGCTCTCTGCATGATAAAAAGGAAAAATTAGATAATTTTTTTCTATATTCCTTTTCTTTCTCGTCAGATAATGATTTTACCGCTAAGCTCGGACCATAACTGCCTTTTTTCGATTTGTTTTCAACAAATGGTAAAAAAAATGCTTCCGGCGAGTTCGCAACAAAAGGATTCCAAGTCTGGTCACTACCTACTACATATCCATCATATACTGGTGGATTTTCCATTAACTGCTGTGTGGTTGTATATTTCTTTTTTCCTACATGCAAATATGTTTTATAAAACTGTTCAAATAATTCATTCTTTTCCTTTATTTTTTCTCTCGAATCAGCCAACGCTCGATATTTTTTTCTTTCTTTAATATACACTGGCATTCTTTTTATTCTTAATTTAAGCATTTCATATCTTGATAGAGAATTATCTTGTTTAAAATCTATTAACTCTGCCTGATAGCCTAGTTGTTCTACCTTTTCCTGCAAGGCAAGAGCCTGCAGCATTGTACCGTAATTATAATAATGATGATATGTAATTATTCCTATTGTTTTCATAATTTATTTCTCCTAACGATGTAAATATTTTGCTAACATTATTTTTCCTTTTCTCATTATATTAATTATCAATTTTCTATTAGCAGCAATCAAAGCAACAAGAATTATTAATTGTATTATTACAGGCACTATAGTAAATCCACCTAAACAGACTATGAATTGTACAACTAACAAGATATACATTATTGTATGTTTTAGAAAATTCACTCGTATATGTATATATCTTTTACTTCTTTGTAATCTAACTAACCAAATAACAATATTAGACACAAGTGTTGCAACTGCAGCACCCATTACACCAATATAAGACACTAATACAAAATTTAATATGGTATTTACGACTGCACCTATCATAGTTGAATATGAGAATATTTTAGTATCTTTTACTGCTGTAAAAATGCTCCCTAAAAAGCCAGCCAAACCACCAAAGACGAAAGAAATCATCAATGGAGGAACATATTTCCATGCTACAAAAAAGCTCTTTGCATATAAAATATGTGCAAATGGAATAGTTAATATAATTAACATTGAACAACACAAAACTAAAAAACCATTATATGCCTCATACATATCAGCAACAAAATGATCACTATCTTCTGGATCAAAATCTTTTATGGCTGATAACTGCCATGCCTGCGTAAATATATCACTACATGCAGTCAGCATAGTCGGTATTTTATATGATACCGTATAAATTCCATTCGCAGTTGCACCTAAAATCCATGTAACAATATATCTATCCGATGAACTATTAATCCACCAACCAATTTTATTAAAAATTAATGGGAACCCAAATTTTTGCAATTCCTTAACTGTAGTTTTATTTACTTTATTAAACTTAATGTGTTTATGTATTTTCAGTCGTACAGATCCCCAAGCTACAGCCATAAAGGTTCCCAGGTAATTAGCTATTAAATATCCATTTAATCCACACTTCAGCACAACCAACAAAACAACATTTAATACACATGATGCTATTGTGGTAATCAAACTCATTTCAACCATATATTGTACTTTATCAATGCCTCTGGCATAATTAGTCAGTACATTATACAGTCCTGTAGACAATACCATTAAATAAAATGCAACTAAATATGATGTATTAATTTTAAAGAAAGGAAGTATTCCTATCATAATTGTACAAATAGCACATAACACCATTCCCTTCAGGCAAACAAATAACCCGCTTGATATTACTTCATCGGATTCATACTCTTTATCAAAGCAAAATCTTAATATTGCACTTTCGATGCAAAGGATAATGATTGGTAATACCAAATTGGCAGAAGTACTTACTATGTCCCCGATTCCATAGTCTGCTGTGGATAAACAATTAGTATATAAAGGAACCATAAGGAATGCTATTATCTTAGGACCAAAACTACTTATCCCAAACAAAATAAAATTTTTCGATAAATATTTATATTTCTTATTCATATGAATTGCTCGTTACTCCTTGACCCAACGTCACTCTAATAAATGATGTTCTTTCTACTGAGCATAACATCACCGCAAATTGCGTTACGAAAAGACTATTCCAAAATACCGATTGACCAAATATTGAAATGATACATGTTAAAACATAACATTTACTATATAAATCTGATTCTTTCCATATATTCCAAAAAAGTTTCAAATATAAAAGCAATCCAAATACACCGTAAATTAACATGCAATTTCCAATAGCATTAACAAAGCCCAAATATGAAAGATTAAGACTTAATTTATATTTACTTAATGCCACTTCTCCAGAACGCATATAATTCTCTACATTCATATATGGTATTCCTAATACTTTATAGATCAAAGGTGCAGCCCAAAACAATTGAAATCCCAACACAAGCCTAACTGAATTAGATGTATTTGTAACCGAAATATTCGTCAACTTATTTAATGCCATTGAAAAAATACTCAAGTTTGAAAATGCTCCTATACCTATTATCAAAACACCTACTATCATTAACGAATTAAAATATTTCCCTTCGCTTCTGGCACTTACAAACGCATAAAACAGCCATATTACTCCGGTCATTAATATTCCCGTTGAAGATGTCGATAATAAAATGCTTATCGAAATAAATACCATCCAGATATGCTTTTTTCTTTTCATACACATACATAAAAGCGGTAATATCCATGTACAGTATGCTGCCGGTTCTAAAAAGAAAGAATGTGGTCTATCATAACCCAATAAATAATTTTCGCTATTTGACTGCAAAAATGGAAATATATTAATTGTAGACACTGATTGTCCCAATATATATACCTGGAAAGATTGGTAAAAAATTCCAGCCATAACAATAATTCCTATAATTTTCCAAACCCTAAATAGATTTTCTTCATCAACTTTTTTATATATACACGATAAAATTAATAAGTATAAAACTCTCTCTACCCAGAGTCCTGTATTAAATCCAGTTATAAACATCCTGAAAAAATCATGTACTATCATAAATAGAAAAAATATAAATAATGGTTTATATAAATAAAATTCTCTATATTTTATAAAATAAATAGCTACAACAGCAATTACACAAATTAATCCTAAATGAAGACCTGCAATTTCATACTGATTGATCAGGCAAAACAATGGGATAAAAATTTCCATCAAACTTATCTTCTTTTTTTGTCTATTATTTATTCCTTCATTCATTATTTTCCCTCACATCAATAAAATCTTTCTAAGGCTTTGACTACGCCATGACCTCTTTATACCAATTCACATATTTTTCAGACATAATATCAATCGAAAACATATTACCTATTTCAATAATCTCTTCATATTTCCAATTTTTATCCAATGCTGTCTTTAATGTATCTGTAACTGATTCATTACTTCTATCTTTTACTTTTAACATTGCTTCTGGATAATATAAATCCTGTGTTGCATCTAAATCCTCAAAGGTAACGCATGGTACTCCATGCATATATCCCTCAACAATAGGCAATCCAAACCCATCATTTAAACTCAAAAATAAATTTACATCACAGAATTTCCAAAAAATATCCATTCGATCATTAAATCCGCCTAAAATAACATTTTTATGTAATTGATATTCCACAATTTTTTTTCGGACTTCTCCATTATCTACTTCTCTTCCCCAAAGCACCAACAGGGTGTTTTCAAATACTTTTGTATTTTTCAATATTTCTACTGCTTGCATTTGATTTTTGTTTTTGGTTATATTTCCCACGAAAAAGAGAATTTTCTTACCATTTTTTTTGCTATGCTGCAAATAAGCATATGTATCACTCAACTTTGGATATAAATCATTCTGATTCAAACAATCGCTATAATATTCCTGAAACTTTTCTTGCGTTAAAGTGCCTTCTTCTCGAATAAACTTTGTATCATTTTCATCGTTTTTTTTCGTTCCATTCGTAATAACAGTGATATTATTTGCTTTTTTTCCTAAATAGTTTTCTTCTATTCTGGCTTTCATACCACTACTAATTACACTAATTGGTATATTGTTTTTTTCTGCTTTTATTAAAAAATCACGTTCTATCTGCTTTTCATATACCGGTGCAGAAACCGAATCATTCAAACCAATTAAACCATGTAAAGTAACTGTATACCTTACTTTCATTTCTTCACAAATTCTAATATAGCTTTCTGTAATAGTTCCTATACCATGTATATGAACTATATCCGGTTTTTCCATTTGAATTTGTTTTCTAACATATCCACCATCTACTTCATAAAAAACATGTCTGGCTCTATCTTTTACTGTAACACCATTCGCAAAAAATGCTTTTATTCCTATTAACCAATCCTTTAATTTTGCATTAGAAAAGAACTGTCCCCATGTATGAGAAAGGATTTTAAAATTCTTTTCATTTTTTCCCTTTGTAATAACTCGTGTTAATAAAACAACATTTTCTAATTCGGCCACTGAACTTACTATATTTTGAACCATTATTCCAAATCCAGTCTTATTTTTAGTAAATTCAATTATATTGTCATCATATATATACGGAGCAATAATCATTACTTTCATTTATATCGTCACCTAAAAAAATTTGTTTTCTGATTTTAATTCATAATAATGTTGTTCGTTTCTCATTTTAAATACTTTCGCCGGATGTCCTCCTGCAATTGAACATGATGGAATATCCGATACAACAACGCTTCCAGCTTGAATAATAGCCCCTTCACCAATTTTAACCCCTTGTAAAATTGTAACATTTTGCCCAAGCCAAACATTGTCTTCTATCACGACATCACCGTCTATAGTCGTTTCGTCATAAGGAATAGATTTTCCCTCATAGTTATGATTAGAGGTTAATATCAATATTCCTCCTCCTGAATGAAAATTATTTCCAATAGTAACATTTCCATTTCCTGTAACTTTCATCCCATTAAAATGACAATTATCTCCGATATAAGTCTTAGATGTAAATTTACTCCAATGGTTTATATGTAATCCCTTTCCATATTGCTTGGCTGTTTTTTTACATAGATTTGTATAAAAACCTGTTCGTATTTTTTTTATAATTTTTCCTATCATACGCTTTTCTCCAATACTTCTGATAAAAGTCTATGTTCCTTATAAAGACAAACATATCCCAATTCTTTCAATTTATTAAAATTTTCAGGATTACTCATATTATCTATTATTATTGGAATTGAATTGCATAATGCCTGATTCAATACCGTTGAATAAAGCGAAATTGCGGCACCAGATTGTAATAAAGATTGCTCTATCGAAATTTGGGTTGTATCCTCTACATCTGCAAAAGTAAATATCTTTTTAACAATATCCATATTAGAATATCTCGGATGTGGACGTATTGAAATTTTATTTCCACTCTTATATAACTGTTCCAATATTTTTGATATTTCCTTTAATACCTCTTCCGATTCTGCACCTAAATAATATGTATAATCATATTTCTGTGTTCTGATCAGCTCTCCATCGAATTTCAAAGAAGCCGGAACTTCAACAACAAACTGATTTTTATCTGCCTTCATAGAAGCTAATATTTTTCCATAGTATTCATCCCAAATATAGCATTCATCAAATTTAAAGAACGAATCTCTCATATAGTACATTTTTTCTCCATGCATGACATCTATATGCTTGATATTTCTTTGTTTACAGTAAGCTGTCAGTACTGAAGACGTAAAAGAGTATTCCGCACAAACCGCTATTGCTTCAGGTGAATATTCTTCAATGGCAAAACTATATCTTCCAATTTTAATCAAACATTTTAAAATAAACTGCCAAGAAAATGGATATCTACATATTATTCCTTTTATAAACTTTTTATCTTTTGCAGTTAATAAAGTTCCTTCTACCGGATTACTTTCAATTGCTTTATACCTTTTTTTCAAAGACTTTGGCAAAATATTTTCCGGTTTACCATCTCTAAAAAATACCAAATTTTTATGCTCTAGCCGATTCACCTGAACCTTTTTTCCATATTTGAACCAATAGAGAATCGCCACTGGAAATGAAACCAGATTTAACAAAAAAGTGATTCCTTTTCCATTAAACTGCATCTGACACTTATACTGAAAATACGATCTTTCAATCTCATCTCGTGGATTTCCTAATTTAGCAATGTATTTTTTTTGTTTACTGACATCATATGAGAATAATGCGTCTTGCCTTCTTTCCAAAAGAACAGCCATTTTACGCAGCATATCATTCATACCCATAATTAACTCACCTTTTTAACGTACCGCACCTTTTTCCAGCATCCATAAATTAAATTTTGTAAAGTCAAAAATAACGATGCAATACTATTCTTATTATCTGCTTCCTTGAATAACTTATAGTGCCATTTTACTAATTTTAAATAGCCATGATTAGATATTGATCCTGACCGTTTTCTATACTGTGCCAGCACTTTATCATAATGATAACAGTTTGCCTTTTTGATTACTTTCAGCCACATGGCATAATCGTTATTCTTTTTAATATCTGCAATCTGTATTTTGCCAATCTTCTCCGCATCATACATTACGGTCAAACACCCCGGCCAACAATAACGATACATTCCCATTTTCGTAATCTTCTTAGGTCCGGTTACTTTCACTCCATTCGTCACATCATTTTCATCAATTTCTTCATAACTAGTATATGAAAAAGAGTATTTATTTTTTTTCATATACTTTATTTGTTCTTCCAGCTTGGTCGGATACCATAAATCATCACTGTCCAAAAATGCAATCCACTTACCCTTTGCATTTTTTAATGCTTTATTTCTTGATACGGCAGCACCAGAATTTTTTTTGTTTTTTAAATAAATAATTCGGTCATCATCATACTTCGATACAATCTCATCTGTATTATCAGTTGAACAATCATCAACTATCAACAGTTCCCAATTTTTGTATGTTTGCTCTAATACAGATTCTATTGTCTTACTAATAAATTTCGCAGTATTATATGAGGGCATTATTATTGAAACTAACTCGTTCATTACTTCAATCCTTTTAGTAGTTCTTTTGCTTCGTTCTGTTTTTTATCGTATTCTTCTTTACTTATCTGTTTTGTTTGGAGAAGATAATCCCCATAATCTGCAGCAGTTACACTACCTTCTTCTGTAATTCCCTCCTGCTTAATAAATGCTTTTTCAACAGTTTTAAAAAGAATTTTTAAATCACGCCCAAAAGAAACATGTTCTATATACTCCAAGTCATACTGCAATTTTCTATCCCATGAAATTGCATTTCTGCCACTTACCTGTGCAAGCCCAGACAATCCAGGTTTTGCAGTATGACGCATTCTTTGTTCTTCTGACATAAACACCATATCTCGAACTAACTGCGGACGTGGCCCTATCAGTGTCATCGTGCCATTTAAAATGCAAAATGCTTCTGGCAGTTCATCCAAAGAGGTAGATCTAAGCCATGCACCAAATTTTGTCAGACGCACTTCATCGGGCAGCAAGTTTCCCTCTGCATCTTTCTTGTCTGTCATAGTCCGAAATTTATACATTTTAAAAATTCGTTCTTTTCCCGTTTTCGGATCAATCAGTCCAGGTCTATATTGAGTAAACAACACTGGACTTCCCAGTTTGATTCGAACCAGCAGAGCGATGATTGCATACAGCCAACAGAATACAATAATTGCCAATCCAGAGCAAAAAATATCAATCGCTCTTTTTATGTATCTTTCGTAAAATCCCATTTTACGGTACAATTTATGATTTTTTTCTTTCTTCATAAATCTCTCCTAAAACACTTCCTTATTCAAAGCAAGCCTTTATTACTTCAATAATTCTATCCTGCTGCTCTGCTGTCATTTTATTGTCACTTGGCAGACATAATCCTCTTGTAAAAATATCCATACCTACATCAGCTACTCCGCCTGCAATATACGCATTTGATCTGGCACGTCCGTTTCCATCTCTGACAACAAATGGATTCAAACGATAAATCGGCTGCATATGCATTGGTTTCCAAATTGGACGCCCCTCAGCATTAATAGATGCAATCGCTTCCAGAATCTCTGTCGGGCAAGACTTTCCTGTTTCTTTTACATAGCACACATCCTGCTCGCCACGAACCTGTTTGCACATGGCTTCCTTATTAATAATCAGACAAGACAGCCAATAGTTTGGTTCAGAGTTTTCCAGATCCATTGGATTCATAGATACCGGCAGTCCTTTTAAGCCCTCTTTATATCTCTCATAAATTGCTTTCTTCTGTGCAATATGTTCTTTCAGGTAAGGGAACTGTCCACGAACAACACCAGCAACCACATTACTCATACGATAGTTGTATCCCAGTTCTTCATGCTGATACCATGCAGCATTTTCCCTCGCCTGAGTAGACCATTTACGAACCTTATTTGCTGCTTCTTCATCATCTGTCAGGAAGCATCCACCAGCACTGCCGGTAATGATCTTATTTCCATTAAAAGAAATAGTGTTATATTTTCCAAATGTACCTGTCTGCACGCCTTTATATGTAGCTCCCATAGATTCTGCTGCATCTTCTACTAAAATGGCACCATGCTTTTTAATGATTGCATTTAACTCATCTACTTTACCAGGTGTACCATACAAATGTGCAACCACAACTACTTTTGTATCTGGATAAATTTCAAATGCTTTTTCTAACGCAACCGGATCCATATTCCAAGTATCATACTCTGTATCAATAAATACAGGTTCTCCGCCTTCGTAGACTACCGGATTTACAGTTGCATCAAATGTCATATCAGAACAAAATACTTTTTTCCCTTCTAATGCACCATGTCCAACTTTCGGCATTCCATATGCTTCAATACCAGCCAATTTCATTGCAAGATGAAGTGACGCTGTTCCTGCTGATAATGCAACTGCGTATTTGCAGCCGATATATTCACATGCCATTCTTTCTACTTCATTGATATTCTTACCAACTGTGGACATCCAGTTTGTTTCATACGCTTCTTTCACATATTCAATTTCCAGACCATGCATGGTTGGGCTGCTCAACCATACTTTAGACTCAAATTTTTCAAATTTATTATTTTCTTTAAACATAACTTTCTACCTCTTTTCGCCTAATCTCATTTTTTCAGAATGTATTAACTTGTTATTAAGCAATCTCTTTATTTACGTCTTCCGGTCTTTTAAATGTTGGAACAACACTTCGGAGAGCTTCTTTTGCAATCAGATCATCACCTGTATCACATGCATCTCTAAGTACATTAATCTTTTTATAGATTTCTTCTTTACTCAGTGCATTATCTCTTTCAATGAAAATCATACTGTTGTCTGTTTTATCGAGTTCTTCTGTCTTAACTAACAGTTCCTCATACAACTTTTCTCCTGGCCTTAATCCAGTTTCAACAATTTCAATTCCCTGGACACCAGATAAACGGATCATATTCTCTGCCAGATCCATAATCTTAACCGGTTGTCCCATATCCAGAACAAATAATTCTCCATTATTCGCAATCGCCCCACTCTGCAGAACAAGCTGTGAAGCCTCTGGAATTGTCATAAAGTATCTGATAATCCTCTTATCTGTAACAGTAACCGGACCCCCATTTGCGATCTGACGCTTAAACAACGGAATAACTGATCCGGCACTGCCAAGTACATTTCCAAAACGTGTTGCACTGTATTTTACTTTTCCGTGTGTACTTGCACTCTGGACAATCATCTCGCACATTCTCTTAGTTGCGCCCATAACATTTGTAGGATTAACTGCTTTATCCGTTGATACCATCATAAAGCGTTCTGCACCATACTCCTCACAAAGCTCTACCAGATTCTGTGTACCAAATACATTGTTGTAAATAGCTTCTACACAGTTATGCTCCATCAAAGGAACATGCTTATGAGCGGCTGCATTGATGATGATCTGCGGATGATATTTTTCAAATACTTTTTCCAGTGCTTTTCTATGCGTAATAGAGCAAATTTCAATCTGTAAATCCAGTTTATTTCCATAGGCAATCTTCAATTCCTGCTGAACATCATATGCACCATTCTCATAAATATCTAAGATAATGATTTTCTTCGGATTCATCTTTGCCAACTGTCTGCAAAGCTCTGATCCAATGGAACCACCACCGCCAGTGATAAGTACTATCTTGTCTTTGTAGTAAGCATTTGTTCTTTCATCAGAAACCACTAATGGCTTTCTAAACAGAAGTTCTTCAATATCAAATTCTCTAAGATGCCTCTTTCCACCTGCAGTGTACATGGTCGGATAATCGTAAACCTTTAACTTATATCCTGCGTTTTTGTAATATTCATAAAGAGCTTTCTTCTTTTCGGCATCCATAGATGGAATAGCAAAAATAATCTCCTGCACTTCAAACTCTCCTAACTTCTGAAGTGTTGCCTCATCTTCTGACCAAACTGGAATGTCATGAATTTCACGCCCAACTTTCTCTTTGTTTACATCAATAAATCCCCTTGGAATATAAGCTGCTTCTGAGTTATTCAAAAGTTCCTCAGCTAAACTGACTCCTACTCGACCAGCGCCAATAATTGCAACTTTGATTTTCTGAACTTCTTTTTCATTTCCTGCCTCTATACCAGAAAACATATGTAATAATGTAGAAAGAATTTTTCCTCTTGTTGTTTCCTGATTTCCGCACTTATATGCGTAGCGATACATCATACGAAGTGCTAAAGCCCCTAAGAGATTGAGGCAGACAAGCGAAAGCATTCTGGCAAATGTAATTTTTTGAACTGGAAGTAATAACTCCAGACACAGATAGGCAACAAAAGCAATAGAATCGGTAAACAGCAGCCGGATATAACATTGTATCCCACCATATCTCCATACCTGCCCATATACTTTACCAATAAGACGTGCTACAAAAATACACAGTACAGAGAGGCATACTTGTTGAAGTATTCCTGTAGTTGATAACTTATCCATTCCTCCGTACAGCACCAACAGTATTACTGCTACTACTGCATACACAATCAAATCATACCCGACCAGCATCCATCTGATATTTGGCGTACTGTTCTGCTTTGTACGATTCACGTTCATATTATTCTCATTCGCTCTATTCATTGTTTACCCCCCCACGAAAATTGGGCGGGTTTCATCCTTTCATAATTCTTTTCAATTTCGTGATTTACTTCTTTTCAAGCGGTGTAAATAAAACAGTTCCCTGCTCTGTTTCAGTTCCCATTTCAAGTACACTTGTTGATTTCACAATCGTTCCAGATTTTAATGTACAGCTATCTCCAATAAAGCTATATGGCTCCACTACTGTATTAGCACCTATAACTGTTGCCTGACCGATAGTGCTTCCACAACCAACAACTGCTCTCGGCTCAACAATACAACCAGGCATTAAATTAGCTGATGGAGAAATTGTAGAATCCATATGGAATAAAACCGGAATATTATAAAGTGTTTCTAATTTCTTATTCCATTCAAGTCTTTCTGTTCCATCATCACATGCAGCTATCGCACAGTTATATTCTGGATAAAAAGTTTCTACTTCTTCCAGTTTTCCAATAGCACCTTCTCTGTCATTATCTACAAAGGAGATTTCTTCAAAGCAACCCATTGACTCTGCTATCTCTTTCACATAATCTCCATATCTTTTAGAGGCTACAATTAATAATTTTCTTCTCATTTTCAACACACTCCTCATAATTATTTATTTTTATTAGGTAAGCTCTTCAACACGACGACTAGCCTGTGAATGTTCTTATTAAAAAGATCATTCGCAGGCTAGGTCAAACCTCCTTATCATAATTTTTCAGCTTATAGTGTGGGTCAAAATAAGCATCCAAGAAACCATTCACTTTTCGCAGTTTCGCAACTTACTCGACACAACCATACAGAAAAATTATCATAACAAAATTCGACTAAGCCAGCGAAACCCTTGTAAAATCAAGGTTTTTCTTGGTTGTCCCTATTATACCGCTATCTCCACGTAATACGTTAAAGAATTGCGGAAATTCATCCAAGCTTGTTCGTCTGATAAAATCACCGACTCCTGTCTTATGCGTTCCATCCGGAAGTATCTTATTTCCGATAACACGTGGATCAAAGTCCAGTTTAAACATCTTGCCATCCCCAAGTTTGTTATCTTTCATCAGTTCAGCCTTACGTTCTTCTGCATCCATATACATGCTTCGGAATTTATACATTTTAAATCTTTTTCCATTCTTTCCTACACGTTCCTGTGCAAAAAAGATCGGTCCCGGTGATGCTATGTAAATTGCCGGAGCAACAAATATACACAAGATTCCGGTAATCAGGCATCCTGCCAGACCTCCGGCAATATCCATCAGTCGTTTCAGCATCAGATCTCTTGTAGATGCGGAGTTAATACTGGTAGTCAATACTGTATAATCTCCAACTTTTTCTACAAACTGTTTTTTCCCCGACACGCTTTGTACCTTTGCAAGATTCAGATGCACGGTTACTCCGGTTTCCGTAAACTGCTCGATCAGTTCTTTTGGATATGGAACTGCACTGGATGTCACTATGAGAACTTCATCAATCCATTCTTTGCAGACATACTCTGCTGCGTTTTCCATATTGGCAACTACTTTCACGCCATCTATATACTTTCCTGTCATTTCCTTATCTATGACAGCAATTCCAGCAATCTTATACAGGGCATAATTATGCTCTTTCATGCTTTCTACTACTGAACTCACTACATCTGCTGAAACTACAAGAAGTAAGGAACGATCTTCACCATCTTCCATTTTCTTTTTAAGCAAATATTTCCACAGCTCTCTTACCAGATAAGTAAGTAGAATATAGATAACGAGATTCAGTACTAATGCCAGTCTGGAATATCGCTGTCCTTCCTGAAGCATAAACAAATAAAGCAATAAACATGCTCCAAGAATCACTCCATGCTGTACAGTTACAACAAAATCTTTATAATGTCCTCTTTTCAGAACGTTTTTCAACGTCCCCATTACAAACAGCACTACCAGATCTGCTACTTCCATAAAGACAGCCATATTTCTATAAAGAATTAGCTGGTATGGATTAGCTCCATATCCGCTTAATGCATACGCCAGAACGAACGCCACCTGCAAACAGATCAAATCTAAGATGATAAAATCCACATGCTTTATCCATCCAACAGAATCTTTTCTATACATACTTTTCTTTCCTCTTTTCTCATTTCCCAGATCCTATTACGTTCGTTTTTAACTAGCTGTTACAATCCTCTTACTTACCAACGAACAAAGCCTTTTTATAAGAAATACAAAGTCCGCCACAGAGCTTTGTATATTACATTCAATACTACTAAGAAACAATCCCGTATGGCATTTTCTACCATTGTTCCATTTATTTAAATTATCATCAATCACATATACTGCTTTCGCTTCAATTAAGAAGCTGACATACCAGATATCATATGCCAGCTTCTTACCTTTTCGGATGATCTCCGAATATTATCTTACACTCTTTTCTTTTTGAATGTCAGAACTGCTGCTGCCATAAGAACTACTGCTGCACATCCCCATGCCATCCATGAGTTGTTAGCCTCTACTCCTGTCTTAGGAGCTGTACCTGTAGCATTGTCAGCTGCTTTTGTAGCATCTACCTTAGCGATAACTGCTACTGGAGACAGATCTTTGAACGAAGCTGTAACTTCTTTGTTCTCCAGGTCTACGCTGTCCGGTGTAATAACTTCCCATGTAGAACGAGCTGTACTGTAGTGCAGTACGGCTACATCTGTCATTCCGCTTGTCAGAGCAGGTACAGACATTGTCAGTTTAACATCTGTAGTTGAAGCTCCATCCAGGGCTGCCAGATCCTGGATTGATGTAACCAGGCTCTTGCCTTCCAGTGAAGATGCGATCTCCGGTGCTGCCTTAGCAAGGTCATCCAGAGTCTTAGTACCAGCGTTGATCTGGCTGATCAGATCTGCTGTATCTGCATCCAGTCCCTGTGCTTTTGACACGTCCTCAAATGCATATGAACCCTGAGTATCACCAACGACTGCCATTCCTGTAGTCTTGCTTCCTGCTGCTGACACACCCATAACCTGCATAGCTGCCAGAGTTACGAGCATTGCCAATCCAATGAGTTTCTTCTTCATTTGTTGTTTTCCTCCTTCTATCATCATTATTGTTCTTTAGACTCCAGTACTGCTTGTACCAGATATCTTTTATCGCTCATCCCCCCGTAACAGGTGGAGAGCGTGATGACCTTGTCGTCTGCCGTTACCTTCATAGAGGTATCGACCGATGCCTGCATATCACGGATGTTGAATACATTGTCCAGATATGCCTGAAATATATCTTTATTATTGAAATTGATGCTTTGCATCAGATGTCTGTTGTCATATAAGTATGCTGCAAAAATCTTATAATGCAGGATCTGATCCGGCATGTAAATGATGATCTCTCTGTTCTCATCGAAGAACGAGCGGTCCATGTACTGATGTAAGCCATTGAACATCGTTCCATTCGTCATGCCGTGACCGTAGATCACGGTATTCGGATCTTCGAATGTCTTCGAATTATAATCCTCGGTGAATATGGCTCCTGCCGCATTCTCTTCTTTCTCAGCATTGTGATCCAGGTAGTAAGCATTATCCGTCTCACTCTGTGCGATCGGATAATCGATCACTGTCCCCGGTATCCGGATCCATGCATAGATCTCCGGATTCTTGCTCTGCAGTGTGGCAAAGTCTATCGGTATGTCAAGCGCAGGCTTCTCCTCCGCCTGATCGGTATCTTCTTTTACTACTTCTTTTTTTAGCTTATCGTATTCCTTACCTGCATGTCTGTCCTGGTAGTACTGATATTCAGCCACTCCTGCACAGATGACTCCGGCAAGTACCAGGATGCCCGCGATCGCGGTACGCTTCTTCATGCTCTGATTCTCCTTTATTTCACTTCTTTATAGAAAGTATGTATGATCTGCTCATACAGTGCGTCATCGTCTACGTGATATTCATCAAAGGACTCGCCTTCCACGCCTTCGCCCGGAATGGTCCATTCTGTATAATCCTTGTCCTGGTCTACGGACTGGATCAATGTCAGCAGACGATCCTGACTGATATTTGTTACCATATACGGTGTAAGCGTCTGATACAGTTCTGCCGCGTAAGTCTTGCTCTCTGCATAGCGCTCTTTCGCCTTCTTGATAAATGCATTGATATAGACCTTCTGGCGTTCCAGTCTGGCGATAGCGCTCTGACTAGTCTCGACATCTCTGCTTCTGACAAAAAGCTCGGTATTGCTTTCATCCAGTGTTACTTCTGTACCCTGCGTGTATTCCGGATACGCGCTTGCCAGGCTGTTATTCGGTACAGTCACCGTCACACCGCCCAGGCTTTTACTGAGTGCCGGCAGTCCATCCAGATTCAACGCAATGTAGCCCTGAATCGGCACGCCATACATTAGATTCTCCACCGCTTTCTGTGTGAGCTTGCAACTCTCCTGACCGCCATCGCCATATCCATAGGATAAGCTGATGTGATCGGTGGAGGTACCAAGGCTGTTGCCTTCCAGATCAAAACTTTCGACCGCCGTCATGGTATCTCGTGGAATGGAGATCATCGTCACTTCTCCGTTCTTGCGGTTCAGCGACAACAGGAACAATGCATCTGCCTGTCCGGCATCACTTCGTCCCACTCGTGTATCGCTCTGTTCTCTGGTGTCTACACCGATAAACAGATAATTGCTGATGTTCTTATTATATTGCCAGTTCTTGCCCTGCCACTGGATCGTCGGTTCTTTCTCGTCTTCTGTCTGTGCCTGCTGCTTCGCCGTGCTATCCGTGTCTTTCTTATGGCATCCTGTCATACCGACCATGCCCAGTACAAGTGTAATAATCAGCAGACTATGTATGATACTCTTCTTTCTCATCATCTAGTACTTCCCATACTTACCATATTTACCGTACTTGCCGTATTTGTCATATGAATAATACTTGCCTTTCTTCATATCGACCTTATTTAATACAGCTCCCAGGATGTGGCTGCCACTCTTTTCCAGCTGGCTCTTGACCTTCTGTGCCATGCGGTAGCCTACGCGACCGCTCTCGATCACAAGGATCGCTCCATCGCACGCACCGCCTACGATCGCAGCATCGATTACGCTGCCCATCGGCGGAGTATCTACCAGCACATAGTCATAACGCTGGCTGAGGCCTTCGATCAGTCTGCCAAACCCTTTGCCTTCCAGCAGCTCTGATGGATTCGGAGCCACAGGTCCTGCAAAGATGATGTCTACGTTCTCAAAGTTCGTAGAATACAGGATCTCTCTGATCGGCACCTGTCCACTCAGATACTGCGACAGTCCTTTGACCTCCTGCTGTACCTGATATCTCTGTACAAAGGATGACTTACGGATATCCGCGTCGATCAGCAGGACTTTCTTGCCTGCCTTGCCCATCTCTTTTGCCAACTGTGAGATCACATCACTTTTTCCTTCATTAGGAAACAGCTGGTCACCAGTATCGAATGTATGTCTGCTCCCGCGAACTGAATATTGGTTCGCAGAGTCTTTAATGCTTCTTCATAAAAATAGTCTTCTTTGCGTCGGTCCGTCAGTGTGACAGTCGGTCGAAGCTTCGACGCGCCATCACTTCTTTGACTTCTTCTTTCCTGATCCATTAATATAGTCCTTTCTGTCCGGGATCACACTCAGTGTAGAGATACCCAGATATTTCTCAATGTCTTCTTCTACGCAGATGCTGTCATCCATCAGTGCACGCACTATCACAATAGCTGCACACAGGATCATGCCAAGCAGTGCCCCAATCGCGATCGTCTTCTTTACGCTCAAGTCTGTTCTTTCGTAGGATGCCTCACCCTTTTCAATGATCTTAGGCGGTGTAACTTCCATCTTATCTCCGATATACTCGGAAGATACGGTAGACAGCTCATCTACAATCTCTTTTGCCTTCTTTGCATTCGGATATTCTACTGATATCTGCAGGATACGTGTATCCGATTCATTATTAACCGTAATGCAGTCGCGCAGCTGCTTATAATTCATATCCAGATCCAGGTTATCGATGACATCATTCAGCACCGGTCTGCTCGTAATCAGGATCGAATAGTCCTTGGTCAGCTGTGAACCGATCTGCAGGTCTGCCAGCGAACTCAGCGTCGTCTCCTTTGTAAGTACCAGCATCATGGATGATGAGGTATAGCTCGGCGTCGCCAGAAATCCGGCATACCCAAACGCTGCTGCTCCAAATATAATGCCTGTCAGTATAATGATCAGTATCTTTGATCTTAATATATAGAAGATCTCTAACAGATCGATCTCCATCTCGTCATTCTCAAATCTCTTTTCCATCTATCTCTTTCCTCTAGCCTGTTGTCTTTTTTCTTCCAGAATCGCTCGTGCATTGCCCTGCACCAGCAGCCTGATATATTCTTCATCCAGATGCTTCTGCATCCAGCGGTCTGCGCTGCTCGTATCCGGCTTGCGGTGTACCGGATCATGCATGTCTGTCGATAAAAAATCGACCCACTGCTCTTCCAACTGCTTTCTGCACCATCTGGTGGTCTGACTGCGAATGCTGCCGCCTACCGAACTGTAATTCATCTGTATCTTTGCTCCGGCTTCCGCGAGCTCTGCGAGCCTGTCTCCCTCGCGCAAAGCATTATACCGTTCTACGTGTGCCATAATCGGGACATATCCGCCCATGCGCATCTCCCGCACTGCTCCATACAGCATGGAGTACGGTGTGGATGGCATAAACTCCACCAGCACATACCGGGTATCTGCCAGTGTCAGTAGCTTTCCTTCATCCAGAAGTCTTCTGGCATCGGATGAATACAGGATCTCCTGTCCCGGAAACACCGGAAATATCACATCAAATTGCTGCTCTGCCTTTGCCCGGAATATCCTGCACAGCTTGCGGATCTTTTCTGTCCGTTCACGAGAGGCATCTCTGGCAGAACCATGTGGCGTAACAATCGCTCCCACGATCTCATGCTCCATAGCAATATGCAGCATCTGAAGGCTCTGTTTCATATCTTCAGCACCATCATCGATCCCCGGGAGGATATGACAATGCATCTCGATTTTTTTCATAGTTACTCCCCATCTCTATAATCAATCAGCACCACCAGCTTAGCTGGTGGTTTGCTCTGTCCCTGTAAGGGACTATTACCGGCTTGGACCTCAAAGGTCCTACGAAAATAAGGTCCCCAACCGCACCTC
>NZ_QSDM01000014.1:0-87198 GCF_003464045.1 Dorea sp. AM58-8
AGAGAAGTATTTCAAATCAGAAAAAGAAGAATTAGACAACTTCAAGTTGTAGAATTCAAAAATTTAATATGAAATGTGAGATAGAGCGTATGGAAATAATCTATACGTTCTATTTTTTTGCCTTTTTTGAAAAAGTGATTAAAAAACTATTGACATTTTGTTACTGGATTAACTTCTAAGAAATTGCCAAAAGACATAAATAGTCAGTCATGGAAAACAGAAGTCGCAGATATAAAACTTAAAAATTGCGTGATTGTTCCGTTAGAATATATGCGGTAAATGGAACAGAAGATAGAAATGGCTTATATTCATATGGAATGGAATTCAAAAGAAGTAAGTGATACAACATTTGAAAAGATCGAGAACTATCTGACAGAAATCCATGGAAATACATATTCCTATTGGTTTGCTTGATCAAGCTCGGAAGGCGAATATTTACTGGATGGAGTAGACATTAATCAATTAAAAGACAAACAAAAGGCTGCTATTAGAAATCAGAGAATTGGATTTGTGTTTCAGGCGTATCATCTGATACAAGAAATGAATGTTTTAGAAAATATCGTAGTTCCGCTCGGATATGCAGGAATATCTAAAAAAGAAAGAATAAAAAGAGCACAGGAATTACTGAACGAATTTCATATGGAACATTTGAAGAGTAAACACGTTTCTCAGTTATCCGGAGGAGAACAGCAGAGAATATCAATTATGCGGGCGCTTTCCAATAAACCGGAGATTCTGTTAGCAGATGAACCGACCGGTAATCTGGACAGCGAAAATTCTAAAAAAGTTATGGAAATATTGAATCATTTGAATAAAAAGGGAATGACAATTATCATGGTGACGCATGATCTGTCATTGACTGAGTATGGCTCAAGAATTATTCATATAGAAGACGGCAAAATAGTTGAAAGATAATTTGCCGAAGCTTTGGATTCATGCTACAATGAAACAATATGATTTAAAGTTTATCATTGTAATGTATAAATCAAGGAGTAATGAATGAGAAAGTTAGCTTTAAGTGACGAAATTTTGATGAAAATAGAGAAACCGGCGCGCTACATCGGTGGCGAGGTGAATGCAGTGACCAAAAAATTGGATGATATAGATGTCCGCTTTGCAATGTGCTTCCCGGATGTCTATGAAATTGGTATGTCCCATCTGGGAATTCAGATTTTGTATGATATGTTCAACCGCAGGGATGATGTGTGGTGTGAGCGCGTGTATTCTCCGTGGGTAGATCTGGATAAAGTGATGAGGGAAGAGAAGATTCCGCTGTTTGCACTGGAATCGCAGGATCCTGTGCGTGATTTTGATTTTCTTGGAATCACGATCCAGTATGAGATGTGTTATACCAATATTCTGCAGGTGTTAGACTTGGCCTGCATTCCGCTTCATGCGAAGGACCGGACCGAGAAAGATCCGATTGTGATCGGTGGTGGCCCATGTGCGTATAATCCGGAGCCGATTGCAGAATTTTTCGATATGTTTTATATCGGTGAGGGCGAGACGGTCTATGATGAACTGTTGGATACGTACAAAGAGAATAAGAAAAATGGCGGATCGCGTATGGACTTTCTGGAGAAAGCCTGTCAGATCGATGGCATCTATGTTCCGATGTTCTATGATGTGACTTATCACGAAGACGGAACGATCGATCAGTTTTTCCCGGTTAACAAGCATGCACCGTCCGTGATCCACAAGCAGGTAGTCATGGATGTGACGAACACGACCTATCCGCAGGCACCGATCGTTCCTTATATTAAAGTGACGCAGGATCGTGTGGTATTGGAAGTACAGCGCGGCTGTATTCGTGGCTGCAGATTCTGTCAGGCTGGTATGTTGTACCGCCCGACCAGAGAACGTGACGTCGAGACGCTGAAGCAGTATGCATATAATATGCTGAAGAATACAGGTCATGAGGAGATATCTCTTAGTTCCTTAAGTACCAGTGATTACAGTGAATTAAAGGAACTGGTGACATTCCTGATCGATAACTTTAAAAATAAAGGAATCAATATTTCGTTGCCATCTCTCCGGATTGATGCATTTTCGCTGGATGTAATGAGCCAGGTGCAGGATATCCGTAAGAGCAGTCTGACATTTGCACCGGAGGCTGGTTCCCAGCGGATGCGTAACGTCATTAATAAAGGTCTGACGGAAAAGGATATCATTTCCGGAGCCGGACAGGCATTTGAAGGTGGATGGAACAAAGTAAAGCTTTACTTCATGCTGGGACTTCCGACTGAGACGGAGGAAGATATGGAGGCAATCGCTGTTCTGGCAGATAAGGTTGCCAGAAGATATTATGAGATTTCAAAGGATCAGAGAAATGGCAAATGCCAGATTACAGCAAGCTCTTCGTTCTTTATACCGAAGCCATTTACACCGTTCCAGTGGGCACCGATGCTGAATCACGAAGACTATATTGAACGTGCAGCAATTGTAAAGCATGCATTTCTTAATCAGCTCAATAAAAAGAGTCTGCGTTACAATTGGCATGATGCCGAGGTAAGTGTGCTGGAGGGTGTATTTGCCAGAGGTGATCGCAAGATAGCGTCAGTCATCGAAGAAGCTTATCGCATGGGATGTATCTATGATTCCTGGAGTGAACAGTTTGATAATGATAAATGGATGCGGGCATTTGACAATACAGGTATTGAGATTGGATTTTATAATCTTAGGGAGCGCGGGGAAGATGAAGTATTTCCATGGGATTTTATCGATATCGGCGTGACGAAGAAGTTCCTCAGAAGAGAATGGGATCGCGCCATGAAGGGCGAAGTGACACCGAACTGCCGTATGCAGTGTTCTGGATGCGGTGTGGCAAAATGGAAAGGAGGTGTCTGCATTGAAAGTAAGAATTAAGTTCCGCAAATACGGCATTCTGAAATACATTGGACATCTGGATGTGATGCGTTTCTTCCAGAAGGCAATGCGACGCGCAGATATCCCGATCGCATTTACCGGAGGATACAGTCCTCATATGATCATGTCTTTCGCACAGCCGCTCGGACTTGGCGTGACAAGCGAAGGGGAATATCTGGATATTGAGCTTGCGGGGGATATTACATCGGAGGATGCAGTCAGACAGTTGAATCAAACAATGGCAGACGGTATCGATGTCGTAAGTTTCAGACAGATCCAGGATGAGAAAAAATACAGCGGTATGACGCTGGTGGCTGCTGCGGATTATCTGATCGTGCCAAAAGATATGGAAGAGACAGCGTTAAGAGAACATAATAGTGAGACACCGGTGTTCCCTGATAACTGGAATGAAGCGCTCGCTGCATTTCTGGAGCAACCGGAGATTAAAGTTATGAAGAAGACGAAGCGCAGTGAAAAGGAAGTGGACATCCGTCCGATGATCTATGACATGCATATGGAGCCTTCGGGAATCTGTATGCAGCTTGCGGCGGGAAGTGAGAATAACCTGAAACCGGATCTTGTGATGGAGACATTTTTAAAATATGTCGGCGAAGAAGAGGTGAAGCTTCATTATCATAGAAGAGAAGTTTATGCGAAGAATCCTAAGTCCGAAAATCCAAGATTTGTATCATTAGAATCACTTGGCTGGGATATTTTATCTTGCTAAAGTGCCGTGGCAAGTGGTATAGTAATGAACTAGAAGCAGAATAGTGGCATATACAGCTTCAAAGCATACGATAACGAGGTAAGATAATGAGTAAAAAAGAGATTAAGACCAATGCCATGCGGATTCTTGACCGTATGAAGATCTCGTATACTTATGAGACCTATGAGTGTGATGAATTCACAGATGGTATCCAGGTGGCAGATAAATTAAATCTGGATCATAGGCAGGTATTTAAGACACTTGTGACGACAGGAAAGACAGGTAATCATTATGTATTTGTAATCCCAATTGAAGATGAAATTGATTTTAAGAAGGCAGCCAAGGCAGTTGGTGAGAAATCACTGGAGATGCTGCATCTGAAGGATCTGACCAAGGTGACAGGATATGTCCGTGGCGGATGTACTTCTATTGGAATGAAAAAGAATTTTCCGACTGTTATTCAGGAAAGCGCAAGGGATTTTGATGAGATTTATGTGAGCGGCGGTAAGCTTGGCATGCAGATAAAGCTTGCTCCGGCAGACCTGAAGAAAGCTGCAAATGCAGAATTTGGTGATGTGATAAGAGGTTAGCCAACCAGTAACACAATTCGAGATTTATGGAGGTCTACAAAAGAATGAAAAAAGTAGTTAAATTCGGAGGAAGCTCGCTGGCAAGTGCAGAACAGTTTAAAAAGGTGGGAGCCATTATCCGTCAGGAAGAGTCCAGACGCTATGTGGTACCATCCGCACCGGGAAAACGTTTTTCCGGGGATACAAAGGTAACAGATATGTTGTACAGCTGCTATCATCTGGCAATCCAGGAAGAAGATTTTGATGAGCAGTTAGATGCGATCAAAGCCCGTTATCAGGAAATCATTGACGGACTTAAGCTGGATCTGAGCCTGGATCAGGAGTTTAAGGTGATCCGCGAGAATTTCAGCAAGAAGGTGGGACGCGATTATGCGGCATCCAGAGGAGAGTATCTGAATGGTATGATCATGGCTGCTTATCTTGGCTATGAATTTATCGATGCAGCAGAAGTGATCTTCTTTAATGAAAAGGGTGGATTTGACGCAGATAAGACACAGAAGATCCTGTCGGAGCGTCTGGCACATACCGAAAAAGCAGTAATCCCAGGATTCTATGGAGCAGGATATGATGGAACGGTGAAAACATTTTCCAGAGGTGGTTCTGATGTAACGGGTTCCATTGTGGCAAAGGCAGTTCATGCAGACATGTATGAAAACTGGACAGATGTATCAGGATTCCTGATCGCTGATCCACGCGTGGTAAAGAACCCAAAAGCAATTGATGTGATTACATACCGTGAGCTTCGAGAGTTATCTTACATGGGAGCATCTGTACTTCATGAAGATGCAATTTTTCCGGTACGTAAAGAAGGTATTCCGATCAATATCCGTAATACGAACGTACCGGAAGATAAAGGTACACTGATCGTAGAGGCAACCTGCAGAAAGCCGCGTTTTGTCATTACAGGTATCGCAGGTAAGAAGGATTTTGCTTCTATTACTATTGAAAAAGCAATGATGAACTCAGAAGTAGGATTCTGTAAGCGTGTGCTGGAAGTATTTGATAATAATGGTATTTCTATTGAGCATATGCCGTCAGGTATTGATACCATGACAATTCTGGTACATCAGGATGAGTTTGAAGAAAAGGAACAGGAAGTTGTGGCAGGCATCCACCGCGCAGTAGAACCGGATTTTGTGGAAATGGAATCTGATCTTGCACTGATCGCTGTGGTAGGTCGCGGTATGAAGTCTACCCGTGGTACTTCCGGACGAATCTTTTCAGCACTGGCACATGCCAATGTGAACGTGCGCATGATCGATCAGGGATCCAGTGAGTTGAATATTATCATTGGCGTGCGGAACCATGACTTTGATAATGCAATCAAAGCAATTTATGACATTTTTGTAATGACACAGTTGTAATAATAAAGATTTAATATGCGAAAAGAGGAATATAAAAGTTATGATAGATTTTCATACACATATATTTCCGGAGAAGATTGTAAAGAAGACGCTTGCAATTCTGGAGGCGAATTGCGAGACGGTACCGTATACAGATGGTACTGCGGCAGGACTGCAGGCTTCGTCAGAAGAGGCAGGGATTGACTGTTCCGTGATTCTTCCTGTAGCTACGAAGCCGGAGCAGTTTGATTCGATTAACCGGTTTGCAATGCAGTTTCGTGGTCAGGACAGATTACTTTCGTTTGGAGGAATCCATCCGGATACGGAAAATGTCCGTGAGAAACTGATGTTTTTAAAAAATCAAGGATTTAAAGGCATTAAATTACATCCCGATTATCAGCAAACATTTATCGATGATATCCGATGTGAACGGATTATTGATGTGGCGAGTGAACTGGGATTAATTGTAAGTGTTCATTGTGGATTTGATCCGGGTTACAAAGAGCTGACACACTGCACACCCGATAGGATTGTAAAGATGATTGATGCAGTTCATCCGGAAAAGTTGGTACTTGCACATATGGGCAGTCTCATGATGTGGGACGATGTTGAAAAATATCTGGTCGGAGCACCGGTGTGGTTTGATACCGGTGTTGTATTCGGACATATTGCTGAAGAACAATTCATACGTATCGTCCGTAAACAAGGCGCAGACCGTATTCTTTTTGCCAGTGATTCCCCATGGGGCGGACAGAAAGAATTTGTGCAGACATTGGAATCAACGAGTCTTACAGAAACAGAAAAACAGATGATATTCCACACAAACGCAGAAAAATTACTTGGTACGAAGATTCCGGACAGCCGGAAAATTAAGGAGGAATAAGAGAATGGCAGAGATAATTATGCCGGAGGGATATTTCTCTCCACTTACAATACGGGAAACGGAGGTAGCAATCAAAGAAATTAAGGATCATTTCCAGAGTTCACTTGCTAAGAACCTGCATCTTACCCGCGTGTCTGCACCGCTATTTGTAAAGCCGGAGAGCGGATTGAATGATAACCTGAACGGTGTGGAGCGCCCGGTTGCATTCGGTATTAAAGAACAGAATGATGACATGGCAGAGATTGTACATTCTCTGGCGAAATGGAAACGTTATGCGTTGAAAAAATACGGATTCCATTCAGGAGAAGGGCTTTACACAGATATGAGTGCGATCCGCAGAGATGAGGACACAGATAATATCCATTCTATCTACGTGGATCAGTGGGACTGGGAAAAGGTCATCTCCAAAGAAGAACGCAATACTGAAACATTAGAATATACCGTTAGGAAAGTATATGCTGCATTAAAAGATACAGAAGATTACATGGCACGCAGATACAACTATATAGAAGCAGTACTCCCTGATGAGATTACATTTGTTACATCGCAGGAACTGGAAGATATGTATCCGGATAAGACCTCTAAAGAAAGAGAATATGCTTATGCTAAATTAAAAGGTGCAATTTTTATTTCTCAGATTGGTAAAGTGCTGGCCTCTGGTGAGAAGCATGATGGAAGAGCACCTGACTATGATGACTGGGAGCTGAACGGAGATATTATCGTATATTATCCGGTTCTTGATATTGCACTGGAGCTTTCTTCCATGGGTATCCGAGTAGACGAAGATTCTCTGATGAAACAGTTAGAAATTGCCGGATGTGAAGAACGCAAGGAACTTGCATTCCAGAAGTCATTGCTGAACGGCGAACTGCCATATACAATTGGCGGAGGTATCGGACAGTCGCGTATCTGTATGTATTATCTGAGAAAGGCACATATCGGAGAAGTACAGTCTTCTCTGTGGCCGGATGAGATGATTGAAGAGACAGCAAAGCATGGAATTCATCTGCTTTAAAAAAATAAAATATTTTTTGGTAATAAGCTTGCTTTTACAGCAAGCTTATGCTATTATAATCAAGTATGCCGCACAATGAGGTAATAAGTATTGCACATAGCGTGTGATCACCGTAGTTGGCGAGTAATGATAATAGGAGGTGCCATATGTACGCAATTATAGCAACAGGTGGTAAACAGTACAAAGTAGCCGAAGGCGATATCATTAAAGTAGAGAAGCTTGGTGTAGAGGCTGGCGAAACTTATACATTTGACCAGGTGCTTGCAGTAAGCGACGGAGAGCTTAAAGTAGGAGCTCCTACAGTAGCTGGTGCAACTGTTGAAGCATCCGTAGTTGAGAACGGAAAAGCCAGAAAAGTCATCGTTTACAAGTATAAGAGAAAATCTGGATACCATAAGAAAAATGGTCACAGACAGCAGTACACAGCTGTTAAGATTGAAAAGATCAACGCTTAATTCGGAGATTTTTCATGACTCATGTAACGATTTATCGTAACAAAGAAAATGAATGTATCGGTTTTACTGTAATCGGACATGCTGAGTATGCGGATGCCGGAGAAGATATTATCTGCGCCGGAATATCCATGCTGGTAATTAATACCTGTAATGCAATCGAAATGTTAACTACAGCGAAGTTTTCACTGACGACCAATGAATCTGAAGGACTCATTGATCTGAGGCTGAAAGAAAACCCGACGAAGGAAACCGAACTATTGTTGTCTGCGATGATTCTCGGATTCGAGAATATGGCAGACGATCAGGACTATAAAGAATATATTCACTTAACATTTGAGGAGGTGTAACGATAATGATGAAATTAAACCTTCAGTATTTCGCACACAAAAAGGGAGTAGGTTCTACAAAGAACGGACGTGACTCTGAGTCCAAGAGACTTGGTGCTAAGAGAGCCGACGGACAGTTTGTAAAAGCTGGCAACATTCTTTACAGACAGCGTGGAACAAAGATTCATCCGGGAGTTAATGTAGGTCGCGGTGGCGATGATACATTGTTCGCACTGGTTGACGGCGTTGTTCGTTTTGAGAGAAAAGGAAGAGATAAGAAACAGGTTTCTATCTACCCAGTTGCAGAGTAATTAGACATGAGACTTACGGAGGGTGCTGCGAAGTAACTGATTACAGTTATGGAACAGCACTTTCGTTATATTTCAGGAAAGGAAAACCGCAATGTTTGCAGACAGAGCAAAAATATTTATCAGATCCGGTAAAGGCGGGGACGGACATGTAAGTTTTCGTCGTGAATTATATGTGCCAAATGGTGGTCCCGATGGTGGAGACGGCGGACGTGGAGGCGATGTTATATTTGAAGTGGATGAAGGCTTAAATACACTTCAGGATTATCGTCA
Organism: Dorea sp. AM58-8; assembly: GCF_003464045.1. Taxonomy (NCBI): domain Bacteria; kingdom Bacillati; phylum Bacillota; class Clostridia; order Lachnospirales; family Lachnospiraceae; genus Dorea; species Dorea sp. AM58-8. The sequence continues at coordinate 8,765 of NZ_QSDM01000014.1, forward strand.
CAGACGTAAATATGCCGCCAAAGACGGTGAGCAGGGTGGTAAGAGACGCTGCCACGGAAAAGACGCAGAAGATATTGTATTGAAAGTGCCAGAAGGAACCGTTGTCAAAGAAGCAGAATCCGGCAAAGTCATTGCAGATATGTCCGGCGACAACAGAAGACAGGTAATCTTGAAAGGTGGACGTGGAGGACTGGGTAATCAGCATTTTGCGACATCTACGATGCAGATTCCCAAGTATGCACAGCCTGGACAGCCATCCCAGGAGCTCTGGGTTAATCTTGAGCTTAAAGTCATTGCAGACGTGGGACTGGTTGGATTTCCAAATGTAGGAAAGTCTACATTTTTATCAAGAGTAACCAATGCACAGCCAAAGATCGCGAACTATCATTTTACCACTCTGAACCCGAATCTCGGTGTAGTAGATCTTCCGGACGGAAGAGGATTTGTAATCGCAGATATTCCGGGTCTGATTGAGGGTGCGTCAGAAGGTGTGGGTCTTGGACATGAATTCCTGCGTCATATTGAGCGTACTAAGCTGATGATCCATGTAGTAGATGCTGCAGGTACCGAAGGACGTGATCCGGTCGATGACATTTACAAGATCAATGCAGAATTAAAGGCGTATAACGCTGATATTGCGAATCGTCCACAGGTAATCGCAGCAAATAAGATCGATGCGATTTACAGTGATCCGGAGAATGATCCAATCAAGCGTCTGAAAGATGAATTCGAGCCACAGGGATACAAGGTGTTTCCGATTTCCGGTGTTACAGGAGAAGGTTTGAATGAACTTCTGTATTATGTGTCCGATCAGTTAAAGGATCTGGATGCAGCACCGATCGTATTTGAGCAGGAGTATTTCCCTGAGGATGAACTGATTTACGTGGATCTTCCGTATACTGTAGAAAAAGAAGATGGTATGTATGTCGTAGAAGGACCAAAGATCGAGAAAATGCTTGGTTATACCAATCTGGATTCAGAGAAGGGATTTGTATTCTTCCAGAAGTTCCTGAAGGATACTGGAATCCTGAAAGAACTGGAAGATGCTGGTATTGAAGAAGGCGATACCGTACGCATGTACGGTCTCCAGTTTGATTATTATAAATAAAGGAGAACAGGAATGACTACAAAACAGAGAGCATATTTGAAGAGTCTTGCCATGACTATGGATCCGGTATTTCAGATTGGAAAGAACTGTGTAACACCGGAAGTGACTGCGGCTGTATCAGAAGCGTTGGAAGCAAGAGAGCTGATCAAGCTCAGCGTATTACAGAACTGTGTCGATGATCCGAAAGAAATGGCAAAAGTTCTTGCAGAGCGTACACATTCACAGGTTGTACAGGTAATTGGTAAGAAAATCGTTCTGTATAAAGAAGGCAAAGACGACAAGAAAAAGATACAGTTACCATAAAATATTTATGTGTACTATCGAGGAGTAGACATGAAAATTGGAATAATGGGAGGCACATTTGATCCCATTCATAACGGACATCTGATGCTGGGAGAATATGCATATCGTGAATTTAAGCTGGATCAGGTCTGGTTTATGCCGAATGGAAATCCGCCTCATAAACAGGATAATGTGTTCCAGACAACGAGAGAAGACCGCATGGAGATGGTAACTCGTTCAATTGAAAAGTATGATTACTTTCGCCTGGAAGATTATGAGATTAAACGGCAGGAAATCTCATATTCCTATCAGACAATGGAATATTTTAAAGAAAAATATCCGGAAAATCATTTTTATTTTATCATTGGCGCGGATTCACTGTTTATGTTTGAACAGTGGGTGCATCCGGAGCGAATCGCTGCGACCTGTACGATTTTGGCTGCATACAGAGATGATAAAAACAATCGTCAGGTAATGGAAGATAAGATTGCTGAGCTGAATCACAAATACAATGCAGATTTCCGTCTTCTGGTTACGCCAGTGCTTCCGATGGCATCTCATGAACTGCGGAACCGACTGCAGCAAGGAGGTTCTGTGACAGGCGAAATTCCAATCGAAGCAGAAGAATATATCAGAGAACATCATTTGTATAAAGGAGTGCAATGACATTAATGAATCATGAGCTTACATTTATTCAGAATGAACTGAAAAAGGAACTGGATGAGCCTCGTTATCAGCACACATTGGGTGTCATGTATACAGCATCAGCTATGGCAATGTGTCATGGTGCAGATCTCGCACAGGCACTGACAGCAGGACTTTTACATGACTGTGCCAAATGTATCCCTTCGGATGAGAAGATACGTATGTGTAAAGAACATGAGATTCCAGTTACAGATATAGAATATGCGAATCCAGGACTTCTGCATGCAAAGCTTGGTGCTTATCTGGCAGAAGAAAAATACGGAATCTTGGATCCGGTGATTCTGGATGCGATACGCTATCATACCACAGGGAGACCGGAGATGACTCTGATGGATAAGATTATATATATATCTGATTATATGGAACCGGGAAGGAAAGAACTTCCGAATATGAATGATGTGCGATATCTGGCATTTCATGATATTGATGCGTGTTTGTACCGGATATTGCATGATTCACTGGGATATCTGAACAGTACCGGGAAACCGCTAGATCCTATGACAGCAGAGACTTGTCAGTACTATGAAAACAAAAGGTGATTTTTAAGCAGGAGGACTGTATATGAATCAGGCGAATACAATGGCTAAAGTTATATATGATGCACTGGATGAAAAGAAAGGTGCAGATATTAAGATTATTGATATTTCAACTGTTTCTACGATTGCAGATTATTTTGTGATCGCAACCGGAAACAGCAACAGTCAGGTCAGTGCACTGGTAGAGAATGTAGAAGAGCAGATGCATAAGAATGGATTTGCCATGAAGCAGCGAGAGGGTAATGGTAACAGCCCATGGATCCTGCTGGATTATGCAGATGTGATCGTGCATGTGTTTGATAAAGAGAACAGAAGTTTCTACAATCTGGAACACATCTGGCATGATGGAAAAGAAATTATGAGAGATGATTTGTAAAAGGAGTGGTAAAATCGTGGATAAATCACAGGTTTATTTTACAACATTTAAAGCAACACTGAATGAGAACCTGCTTCAGAAATTACACAGACTCATGAAGACTGCCGGATTTGAAAATATTGATTTTCATGAAAAATATGCGGCTATTAAGATTCACTTCGGAGAATATGGTAATCTTGCATTCTTAAGACCAAATTACGCAAGGGTTGTGGCAGAATATGTAAAAGAACTTGGCGGTAAACCATTTCTTACAGATTGTAATACACTTTATGTCGGAAGCAGAAAGAATGCACTGGATCATCTGGAGACTGCATACATCAATGGGTTTTCGCCATATCAGACCGGTTGTCACGTTATCATCGGTGACGGTCTGAAGGGAACTGATGAAGAGATTGTTCCGATTAATGGCGAATATGTAAAAGAAGCAAAGATTGGTCAGGCAATCATGGATGCAGATGTTTTTATCTCACTGACACATTTCAAAGGACATGAGACAGCCGGATTTGGCGGTGCAATTAAAAATATCGGTATGGGATGTGGTTCAAGAGCCGGTAAAATGGAACAGCACTGCGACGGTAAACCAAGTGTGGATCAGGATAACTGTATAGGATGTGGTGCCTGTTCGAGAATCTGTGCACATGATGCACCGGTTATTACCGAAAGAAAAGCATTGATCGACCATGATAAATGTGTAGGCTGCGGAAGATGTCTGGCAGTCTGTCCAAAGGATGCGATTGCAGCAGATTTCAGCGATTCCGTTGCGATGCTGAATTATAAAATGGCTGAATACAGCTATGCGGTATGTAAGGACAGACCATGTTTCCATGTATCTCTGATATGTGACGTATCACCAAATTGTGACTGTCATGCAGAGAATGATATTCCGATCATTCCTAATGTTGGTATGCTTGCATCGTTTGATCCTGTGGCATTGGATCAGGCCTGCGCAGATCTGTGCAATCAGATGCCTGTTATCGATGGCAGTGAGCTTGATAAGAATATCAAAGAGATGGGACATAAACATCACGATCATTTCCATATGACACATCCGGATGCGGAGTGGGAGACCTGCCTGGCTCATGCAGAGAAGATTGGTCTTGGCACAAGAGCATATGAACTTCATACAATTTAGAACAAAAAGATAATCGGACAAAGTTTTTATTCTTTGCCCGATTATCTTTTTCGCATTATTTATTCGAAAAATCTAAATACACCAATTACTTTGCCAAGAATCGTAACATCTGGTACAATGATCGGATCCATATAGTCATTCTCTGGCTGAAGTCTGATATAGCCATTTTCTTTGTAAAATGTCTTAACCGTAGCCCCATCTTCAATCAAGGCAACGACCATCTCTCCATTAGACGCATTATGCTGTTCCTTAACCAGTACCAGATCCCCGTTAAGGATACCGGCATTCACCATACTTTCACCCTGTACTTTTAACAGGAATGTATTCGCATTCGGAAGCATCTCGACAGGAATAGGGAAGTAGTCTTCGATATTCTGTTCAGCAAGAAGCGGTTCCCCGGCAGCTACGTGACCGATAATAGGAACACTGGTCATCTCGCGGCGCATCATTGCAAAAGAGTCATCCAGAATCTCAATTGCTCTTGGCTTCGTAGGATCACGGCGAATATAACCGTTCTTTTCAAGTGTCTCAAGATGAGAGTGAACAGAAGAAGTAGACTTCAAATGTACAGCTTCACAGATGTCACGCACAGCAGGCGGAAATCCTCTCTCAAGAATCTGAGACTTAATATAGTCAAGAATCTCTTGTTGTTTTGATGAAATCTTACCCTGTGCCATTGAAACATACTCCTTTCGATTACTAAACGATTACTAAATATAAGTGGGGATATCCCCGATACTTTAATATAAGTCTACCATAGCAAAAGTGAAAAAGCAAACAAATGTTTAGAAAATATGTTCGATTATTTTAATCGAATCTATTGACAAACATGTGTTCTTTATATATAATTCAGATATAAACATGAACGAATGTTCGGAACGAGCGTTCGACATATTCACAGAGTGGGAGATTAAGATTAAAGATTAAAGGGGGATTTTATTATGAGACGATCACACAGCACAGTTAAGAGAGTACGTACCGTATATGTAGAGAAGTTGCTCTTTTTTGTAGCAGCTATGATTATTGCTTTAATTTTAAGTATTATTGCAGGAAGAAAACTTGTCAGTGCACATGACGACCGTAAGAATGAACCGGTTAATTTTACTTACTATAAGAGTATTGAGGTACAGGAAGGCGATACCTTATGGAATATTGCAAGTGCCTATGCAGACGAAGGTACATCTGTAAAAGCATATATTAAGGAATTAAAAGAGATCAATCATCTGGACAGTGATTCTATTCAGGAAGGCTCTTATCTGACAGTTGCTTATACGGATCAGGATTTCCGATAAAGCATTAACATTAAGATAAAGATTATAGATTGATTAGCGTAGATATTTAGAATACTCGTTATTCTTAAATATAGTAACTGTTCATACATTGAATGGTTACACCTCATTTATATTTATATACTTACCCCAGAGTCAGGACGGTCAGACATCAGATTATACTGGTAGATGATCGTTCTGTTCTTATATAGAGGAATAGGCACATCTATAGGTTATTAAGTATTGACTGAATGAATGCAAATAGGATATACTGTAAGTGAAACAGATCTATACGTAAAATACCGATTTTTCCAAAAGATTTATATAAAAATCTTTATAAATCAATGATCATCTTTATACAGACTATGTTTTTAGGAGGATTACTATGGCATCTAAGGAACGTACCTATCATGAACAGAGGAATATTGATTATACATTGCGTCTCAGAGAATTGTTAAAGACGTTGCCTCCATTCGCTAAGGATTACTTTCGTGCAATCGAATATACTTCATCTATTCGTACAAGGCTGAACTATGCGTATGACATTCGGGTATTTTACCATTATCTGATGGAATATAACCCTGTATATCGCAATTACAGTATTGAACAGTTTCAGCCGGCAGATCTGGAGAAGCTTTCAGCAGTTGACATTGAAGAATATATGGATTACCTTAAGGTATATAAAAGTGATGATGACGCACTCCGAACGAATGGTGAAAAGGGTCTTGCACGCAAGATGTCGGCACTTCGGAGCTTTTATGGATATTATTACAAGCATCAGGTTATCACACAGAATCCTACATTGCTCGTAAACATGCCTAAACAGCACGAAAAAGCGATTATACGACTGGACGTAGATGAAGTTGCATTGCTCTTGGATTACGTCGAATCTGCGGGTTCTACGCTGTCTGGACAGGCTCTTAAGTACTATGAAAAAACCCGGGACCGGGATCTGGCAATTCTCACTTTACTTCTTGGAACCGGTATTCGTGTATCGGAATGTGTTGGTCTGGATCTTACCGATGTAGATTTCAAAAATAATGGAATTACAGTTACCAGGAAAGGTGGTAATCAGATGGTTGTCTATTTTGGCAATGAGGTTGCAGAGGCATTAAAGCAGTATATGCAAGGTGATCGTAAGGTTCTCTCTCCTCTTCCCGGGCATGAGAATGCATTGTTCTTATCTACTCAGAGACGTCGTATGGGTGTACAGGCTGTTGAGAATATGGTGAAGAAGTATTCCCGTCAGGTTACACCGAATAAAAAAATCACACCTCATAAGCTTCGGAGTACCTATGGCACATCACTGTACCGGGAAACCGGTGATATTTATCTCGTGGCGGACGTTCTTGGACATAAGGATGTGAATACTACGAAAAAGCATTATGCAGCAATTGACGAGAACCGGCGTAGACAGGCCGCTTCTGCCGTAAAATTACGTGAAGATTAAAGCGATTTCAAAACTGTCTGTGAAGCAGTCTTTGGAAAGATCGTTATCTACAAATAAGATGATTTAGGAAAGGATCAGAGAATATCATATGAAATTACAACAGTTACTAAGCCACACAAGAAAGGCTGTAGATGAATACCAGATGATTCAGGAAGGGGATCATATAGCAGTGGGAATATCCGGAGGAAAAGACAGTCTCACATTGCTCTACGCTCTGCATGGACTGAAACGCTTTTATCCGAATCACTTCGAACTCAGTGCGATCACTGTTGATCTCGGCTATGAACAGTGTGATTTCACTCCAATCAAGGAATTATGCCGGGAAATGGAGATTCCATATCATATTGTAAAGACAGACATTGCACAGATTCTTTTTGAGGAACGCAAGGAAAAGAATCCATGCTCTCTCTGTGCCAAGATGCGGAAAGGTGCATTGAACCAGGCAGTAAAGGAAATTGGCTGTAATAAGATTGCGTATGCCCATCATAAGGACGATATTATTGAGACGATGATTCTCTCGCTTTTCTTTGAGGGAAGATTTTATTCATTTTCACCGAAGACATATCTGGACCGTATGGATCTTACAGTAATTCGCCCGATTATGTTTGTGGACGAAGCAGATGTGATCGGATTTAAGAACAAGTATAATCTTCCGGTAGTAAAAAGTGCCTGTCCGGTCGATGGATATACAAAAAGACAATATGCAAAGGATCTGTTAGCCGATTTGAACCGTCAGTATCCAGGTATCAAACAGAGAATGTTTACTGCGATTCTGAATGGTAATATTCCGGGATGGCCGGAACGTATACCTTATATCAGAAAGTAATGGGGATTAGCTGCTTTTTAACTATACGAGAAAAGGGTGAATCCAGATAAATGGACTCACCCTTTTCTACATTAATTATAATTATTCATCATATTGCCAGATATTACGCTTGATGCCCTTTTCTTTTACTTCTATGAGTTTGATGATTGCTTCAGCTGTACCCTCCAGACCAAGTACGGAACTGTCCAGGCAAACATCATAACTATCGGCATCACCCCATCGTTTATCGGTATAGTAATTATAGTAGCTTGCACGCTTCTTATTCGTCTTGATGATCAGATCTTTTGCTTTTGCATCCGTCAGATCATATTTTTTTGCGATACGTTTGATTCTGGCATCCAGATCAGCATGAATAAATACACTTAACAGATTCGGATAACCTTCCAATGCATAATCTGCACAACGTCCGACAAGAATACATGGTCCTTCATTAGCTATTTTTTTAATTGCATCAAACTGTGCCAGAAAGATCTTGTGATTAATTGGCATATCATTATAAGTGCTTCCGGAATATCCCATGGAATATGTATCCATTACCAGGGAATAAAGAAAACTGTTACTCGGTTTTTCATCATGAGATTCAAACAATTCTTCGCAGATACCGCTGTCCTGCGCTGCTCTCTGAAGCATCTCTTTGTCATATAACTTGATACCCAGCTTGTCGGCAACCATATATCCGATCTCTCTTCCGCCGCTTCCAAACTGTCGTCCGATTGTAATAATTGTATTTGTCTTTGCCATAGGATCACGCTCCTTTTTAATCTTTCTATACTATGATTATAACTCATTCAGAAGAAAATGTATAGTTAATTTGAACTATTAATAATTATTTTTAAGTATTTGCAATAAATTATTAAAATAGTCAGGCAACGGAGCGTCAAATTCCATATACTCTCCTATCCTTGGGTGAATGATGCCAAGTATCTTTGCGTGAAGTGTCTGACCCTGAAGATTTTTAAATGGACATTTCGCCGGACCGTATACGTCATCACCTAATAACGGATGTCCAATACTTGCCATATGGACACGGATCTGATGTGTTCTTCCTGTTTCAGCTCACATTGAATAAAGGTATAATCTCCGAATCTTTCGATTACAGTATAGTGTGTAACTGCGTGTTTCCCCTGCTTACATTTCGTGCTCATCTTTTTACGGTCAATGGGGTGACGACCGATCGCAGCGTTTACAGTTCCGTGGTCTTCTTTAATATTGCCGTGTACAATTGCATAGTACACTCGTTTGATGGAATGTTCCTTCAGCTGCTCGGCAATGCACTGATGAGCCATATCATTTTTACATATGATTAAGGAGCCGGTAGTATCCATATCAATTCGGTGAACGATACCCGGGCGCATAACTCCGTTAATTCCCGATAATTCATTTCCGCAATGATACATTAATGCATTGACAAGAGTGCCGGAATAATGTCCCGGTGCCGGATGGACCACCATGCCTTTTGGTTTGTTGATTACAATTATATCCTGATCCTCATACAGAATATCTAATGGAATGTCCTCAGCTTCGATTTCAGGCTCTTTCAGCTCCGGTATGGTAACTTTTATGCTTTCATACAAAGAAAGCCTGTAATTGGCTTTTACAGGCTTCTCAGAAACAGTCACAAGACCATCCTTTATTATCTTTTGTATATAGGATCTGGACATATCTGGCATTTGTTCTGCCAGATAACGGTCAATTCTTTTGCCCTCTTCATTTTCTACGATGAAACAGTTCTTCAAATTCGTCCTCCTGATAATAGAATAAGATCAAAATTACTAATACGATCGTTGATACCGTAACATAGATATCCGCCACATTGAAAATCGGAAAATCAATCAGATTGAAGTAGAAAAAATCTACCACATATCCCAGATATATCCGGTCAATCATATTACCAATTGCACCTGCACAGATACCGATGATACAGATACGAAGCGGCAGATACCGTTGTGCATTAGGTAATTTACCATAAATCCATATAGCAAAGATCAATATGACCAGAGCACAGATCAGAAAGAAAATACGCTGATTCTGTAACAGTCCAAATGCTGCACCACGATTTTCAAGATAGCAGAGCTGAAATACTTTGTTGATCAGAATGAAAGGTGTTTTTCCCTGAAGTTTTGTTACAGCCAGGTGCTTCGTCCACTGATCCAGAATGATAGCAAAGATAGTAAGCAGACATGCCGGTACGTAATTAATTTTTGGTTGATTATTATTCTGAGTCATTATACGCTCCTGATATTTATGTATTTGTGGAATTCTAATACTTATACAGACGGATAAAATACCGCCCTTTTTTTGTTTCACTGATGACGCTGTCATACTGAATTCTTCCCATACCACGTACAGAAATGATATCGTTTTCTTTCAGACGGTAGCCATTGCTGGTAATCATTTTTCCGTTTACGAATACTTTTCCACCTTCGATATAACCGACCAGTTTACTTCTGGACATCGGAAATGCAGATGAAAGTACGCTGTCCAGACGAATTGAAGATACATTTCCTTTTATCTCCGTACGTTCTGGCATATAATGAAATTCGCTGAGCTGCATTTTTTCTACTGAAATCAATGTATGACGAACTCGTGTAAACTCTTTATATATAAAATCACTCATATCCGCATGGCAGAATATCAGACAGGAATCATCCGTCACCGCCAAATCACCAATCTTAGATCGTTCAATACCAAGATTGAGAAGTGCACCGAGATAATCCCTGTGTGTAAGTGATTCGGCATATTTCCTGTGAACTGCCGATACACGCAGTACATCGATTGGATATTCATATTCATAACAAAGAGCATCAGGTAGAAATGCAACCATCTGACGCTCCGCATATTCATATCCACCAAAGAGCTCATATCTGGTTGAAAGCTCATTCTTTGGTATAGACTGTAAAATATGAAGTTCATTTAAATTAAGAAAATCTGAAAATGTTACAATATCACGCTGGTATGCAATAGATGACAATTCCAACAGGCGTTTCTGCAACATCTGTTCTTCCTTGTTCATTAAAATCTTGAACCCATTGATGATGAATCAAAAGATGTTCCCAAAAGATCCTGAAGATCACCGGAAATATCTACATTGGTAGGTGTTACAAGGAATATGTAATTCGAAATCTTCTGCAGGTTACCGCTAATAGCAAATGCAGATCCTGAAATAAAGTCTATGATACGCTGTGCAATCTCAAGATCCAGTCCCTCCAGATTCAGAATTACAGTTCTTCCGCTAAGCAGGGTCTCACAGATCTCACGAGAATCATCTACAGATGCTGGTTTGATCACACATACTTCCATGCTTACATTGTTAGCTCTTCTGTTAGAAGGACGCATCGGTGTCACTTTATTACTTACTGCAGTAGAGTTCGAACGCTTAGAGGATGAACGTTCTTCAATATAATCGTCATCATCATAATCATCGTCGTCATCGCTCTTCATTAAACGGCTGAAGATACCTTTCTTCGGTTTCTCATCTTCGTAGTCATCGTCATAATCATCATCGAAGAAATCATCATCTTCGTAATCATCGTCATCACTCAGCTTCATAATATCAAGGAACTTATCTAATACTCCCATTTTATATGTTCTCCTATCCTGTGTTTTTAGACCTGGTTGTAATTGCGCGCGCCAAAGAGTCCGGTACCAACCCGAACCATAGTTGACCCCTCTTCAATCGCAACTTCATAGTCATTTGTCATACCCATAGAAAGTATACTCATGATTACATTATCCGATTTTTTACGCTCGATGTCAACAGCAATGTTACGTAAACGGTTAAAATAAATACGATTTTCTTCAGGATTTTCCACAAATGGAGCAATTGTCATTAATCCACAGATTCTTATGTGAGGTAATTGCGAAACCTGTGATACCAGTTCTTCCACTTTTTCCGGCATAACACCGAATTTAGATTCTTCTTTTGCAACATTTACTTCGATCAGAATCTTTATAATAAGATCTTTTTTTGCTGCTTCTTTTTCAATTGTTTCAGCAAGACGCAGAGAATCTACCGAGTGGATCATGTCTACTTTATCGATAATATATTTTACTTTATTTCTCTGTAAATGACCGATCATATGCCAGGAAATGTCCTTTGGAAGTGCTTCGTATTTATCTACAATCTCCTGAACTTTATTCTCGCCAAAAACGCGTACACCAAAATCATAAGCTTCCTGAAGCATTTGAATTGGTTTCGTCTTACTGACTGCAATCAGCGTGACATCCTCTCTGTTGCGACCGGCCCTGTCACAGGCTGCCTGAATATTTGCATTTACTTTGTCAAAATTATCTTTCAGCATCTTAATCTCTCCTTAAAATACAATATCATTTTCATGTACATTCTTACTGTCTAAAGCAATGTGGTCGAAATTCGACAGTCCATAGTCATTGCCGTCTTCTATGATATAGTATTCTTCACCTTCACATAGAATGTTGATCTGGCGGAATACTGCATAGCCTTTGTTGATGTTATATACACCTGAAAGCTTAGCTGTTTTAGACAGGGTATATGCATCACCGGAATCCGGTTTTTGTAATACAGTACCTTCTTTAAAACTATCCATATCAAGATAAGCCATATCTGTCTCTATATCACGATAATATACAGTAGCTTCCTGAAATTCAACGGAATTCTTTTTGCCCTGTACCAGTACTCCGGTATTATTGCTGCCCCCTCCGCTGGTAATATAATCCTGCGGAACAATATAAAACTCTTTTTCAGTAACGGCAGTCTTTGGGATTTTAAGACCTGATTCATCCTCCAGAATGAGTTCTATGTCCAGATAACGTTCCGTAGCATAACGGATCATAGAATGGTCAAAAGTCAGATAGGCAAGGTTAGAATCCTTGGTATTGTAAATCTGAAGTGCGGCCCAGGTAGTCTCATTATCCTTGGAGAATTTAACCTTTACACTGGACTGTTCAGCAAGCTGCTGAGCCATAGTATCACTGAGTTCAATCACTACGGTCCAGTCGTCACTCATGATAAGCTTGTACACCGGATCACCGGAATTTACCAGGGTATCATTCGAAAGAGTTGTACTCTCATAATTCTTTTTTTCAAGGATATCTGTTGTGACGTCGTCTTTGGTCAGTGATTCATAACCGTCAATAGTATAAACCACTACTCCATCGCTGTCAGCTGTGTGCACGGTAAATCCTGAAGTTCCTGCATCAACGAGTGCCTGTAATCTGGCCTGTCTGCTCTGTGCTGTATTCGTTAGCACGACGTCAGTGATTGTATTCTTAAAATTGTAGACATCATTATATTGCTGGGAACGAAAGCTTTCTGTAAAAGAATGTGCTTTTTGTATGATGGATGCCTGCTCTTCTGCTGTAAGATCCGACGACGCAGAATCATCTTCTGCACTGGTTGATGCATCCTGGTCATCCAGTCCCAGCTTGTTCTGAGAAATACTGTATACATTAGTTTTGCTGCCGACCTTGCTTCCTTCTGTTACAAAATAATTCACATATCCATCAGAATCTGCCTTGACAATCTGTTCGTCTCTGAGAACAAGACCCGTGTAGGCATTATCTTTTAAAATTGAACCTTCTCTTACTTCATAAACGGACACCTTTTTATTGGTAACGTATGCGAGAATTGTTATTACAAGATATATAAAAATGATTCCGAAAAGAATCACGCCGATATTATATTTAGTCTTCTTCTGATAGATCTGTATATTCGTCAGATTTTTATCTGCCAAAATATTCGCCTCCCCATTATATCCCCTTTTTTAAACAAAGCTATTGTACCATCTTTAATCTGACGGTACAATATCAGGATTTAAAAATTAAATACGTCTTATATTAAAATTAGTGTATGAAGATTTGCATTCAGGTGCATACTACCATTATCCGGTTAGGTATGTAATCTGCTTACTGCTTAACCTCACCATAAAGGAGGTCATTACATGAAATGGTTTGATAATACCGCATTAACAATTGTTATCATTGGAGCAGTCAACTGGCTTCTGGTAGGAATATTCCGATTTGACCTTGTAGCATTTCTGTTTGGAAATCTCACCTGGTTATCAAGAATCATCTATGCGTTAGTCGGCTTGTGCGGATTGTACCTGATCAGCATGTATGGACGAATTCAGTCCATGGAATCATAAAGAAATGCTTATGTCATACAATAAGAAGGAGGGGTATCAATGTGATAATCCCCTCTTTGCTTTATGCTTTCATTCATTTTTATCCTTTATAAATGCTATTTATGAAAGATTCGGTATCTGATTGATAATTGCTGTCATGTCCTCATATAAAAGAGGTTTGCTGTCTGCACCCATTACGATAGAAATATAATGTTTACCACTTTCATCCTGATCAAGAAGGATGAGACAGTTTCCGGCTTCTCCGGTATATCCAGTCTTACCGCCGATTACTTCTGCTCCATCCGGAAGTGCAGCTTCTCCTTTGGCATAATAGCTTGTTGGATACCAGGTTATCTGTCTGACAGTTCCATCTGTACCAGTAATATCAGCTGTATAGGAATCAGAACTTATAATATCCATAAATTCCTGATGCTTGATGCATTCATTAAAAATCAGATACATATCATACGCCGTTGTGTAGTGATTCTCGTCATGAAGACCGTTTGGGGTGACAAAATGCGTATTCGTTGCCCCAAGTTCTTCTGCTTTCTTATTCATGAGATTTACAAAATCTTCCACACTGCCATCACCTGCATATTCTGCAATTGCTACTGCATTGTCATTGCCTGAATGAAGCAGTAAGCCGTTAAGAAGAGCTTCCATAGATATCTGATCACCTTCCTGAAGTCCGCATACCTGCGCTTCTATGTCAAAGCTTGATGCAGCGGCATCCTGACTTACTGTAACAGTCTCGTCCATATCACAAAGTTCCATAGCGGTTAAAGCAGTCAGAATCTTTGTCGTGCTGGCAGGATATATTTTCTCATGAATATTATATGCATAATCAACAGTTTTATCATCGATATTAAAAAGTCCTGCTGCATGCAGAGATGAATCCCCGGTAAAGTCTTCTATCTCTACATCGTCTTTGCTGACACACAGGTCTTCTGCATATAAATGCCCTTCATAAAGATTATTATTATAATTTTCAGCTTCATATTTGGCAACTGTATTCTCAGATTGGCAGCCGGTTAAAAGTACGCAGCTGAATACCAGAACGGAAAATACGGAGATGCCTTTACCTGTACATTTCACGCCAGTCTAAATCTCCTCTATCTAATGCTAATACAATCAACTCTGCCGTAGCAAGGTTGGTGGCCATCGGGATATTATGCATATCACAAAGCCTGATAACGTCATTCACATCCGGTTCATGAGGCTTGGCATTTGTAGGATCTCTCAAAAAGATCAGCGCATCAATATCATTCTGAGCAATTTGTGCGCCAAGCTGCTGCTTTCCCCCTAATGGACCAGCAAGATACTTATGAACAGACAGGTTGGTTACCTCTTCGATCAGACGCCCTGTCGTCCCTGTTGCATATAAATTGTGTTTACTTAAAATACCGCGGTATGCGATACAAAAATTCTGCATCAGAGTTTTTTTCGAATCATGCGCAATTAAACCTATGTTCATTACATTCTACCTCTCTATTTGTATTTTTTAGGCTGCAAACCAATATTGAGTACCAGACCAATACCAAGATACAGACTTACCAGTGATGTCAGACCATAACTGACAAACGGAAGCGGAATACCTGTGTTTGGAAATATCTGAGTGGCTACTGCAACATTAATGAAGGTCTGAATCCCTATAAGCGAACCTACACCGCAACATATGACCTTACCTGCGGTATCCTGTGCATGTGTTCCAATCAGAATGCAGTCTATTACTATTAATAATAACAGAGCAATTATCAGACAGCAACCCACAAATCCTAATTCTTCGCCAACAATTGCAAAAATAAAGTCTGTTTGGGGTTCCAGAATAAAATTTCCGTTCTTTACAGATGTTGTTGTGTTATTATTAAGGCCCTTTCCGGTAAGCTGTCCGGAACCAATCGCCATAACGGAATTGTTTTGCTGATAAGCTTCGTCACTTGCGTATTTTTCCGGTTCCAACCAAGCAAGAATACGCTTCTGCTGATAATTATCCAGTAATTTCTGATTTGGCTGTACAACAATGCTTAAGAAAATGACAGCTACAGGTATGGTGATCAGAAGCACCGTTCCAATAAACCGATAACTTAATCCTCCTACATACATCAGAAAACAGAAAAGTGTTGCTGTACAGATTGTTGTAGAAAGATTAGGCTCTTTAAAGATTAATGCAAGCGGGATTGCAATTAAAATCACAGCTTTCAGTATCGTCTGTTTTTCACTCAGATCCTCTTCGTGTTTCATAATAAATTTAGCAAAAAATATGATCAGAAGGATCTTAGCAAGCTCTGATGGCTGAAAATTAGTAAAACCAAGATTGATCCATCTTCTTGCTCCGTTTACATAGACTCCAATTCCCGGAATCAGTACAATTGCAAGCATAAATACTGATATTCCATACAAGATCCAGTAGAAGTTCGTAATCCATACATAGTCTATCAAAGATACAATCGCCATGACAACCAGTCCGATTACCACACCAAGTATCTGTTTACTCTGATATGATTCATTAGCACTACCTACAACAAGTATGCCGATAATCGAAAGTACCAGAACCAATGCGATCAGTCCGAAACGATAATTCTTTAATTTGTATGGTTTCCTAAATTTAATTCGTCTCAATGTTGTTCTCCCATTAATTGAATGTGTATTTCTGAACGGGTTATATGTATCCGCATTTCATCTTCCGCAACAGCCATATATTTTGAAAGAGTTTTATAGAGTTCTTTGCAGATCATCTCATACTCTTCTGGCTTACAGTGAATTCGGTCTGAGACGACCAGTGCCTCCAGACGTTCTTTCGCAATTGGTACGGAAGTCTTTTTCATTATCAGGAACCTCCTAATTCTTACGGAATCTGCCAGCGAGTCTGCTCAGAAAACTCTGGGCATGGTTCAAATCCAGAAATTCTACTTCTTCCCCTACTATCCTGCGGCAGATATTACTGTAAGCAGTTCCTGCGGCCGAATGTATACTGATCACAGGAGTCCCTTGATTGGTTCCGATTACAACCTGCTCATCATCCGGAATTATCCCAAGAAGTGGAATGGATAAGATCTCGGTTACATCATCAACTGACATCATATCCCCTCGTTTCACCATATCAATCCGGATACGATTAATGATCAATTCATTCTTGCGAATACCATTCTTTTCCAGAAGTCCAATTATGCGATCCGCATCTCGGATAGCAGAGACTTCCGGTGTAGTCACTATGAAAGCTCGTTCTGCCCCTGCGATCGCATTCTGAAATCCCTGTTCGATACCAGCCGGGCAGTCTACTAAAATATAATCAAATTCTTCTTTTAACTCATCTGTAAGCTTACGGATCTGCCCCGGTGATACGGCACTTTTATCTTTAGTCTGGGCAGAAGGAAGCAGATAGAGATTCTCATAACGTCTGTCACGGATTAATGCCTGCTTCATTCGACATTTGCCCTCTATTACATCTACAAGATTATATACGATCAGATTCTCAAGCCCCATAACCACATCCAGATTACGAAGCCCCAGATCTGTATCGATAATAACCACTTTTTTATCTAACCTAGATAGTCCGGCACCGATATTTGCGTGGTAGTAGTCTTGCCTACGCCGCCTTTTCCTGATGTAACAACAATTACTTCACCCATAATAACCCTCCTGCTTTCTGTTAGCGAATCTGATTAATCACTGTGTGATGACACAGTTACTTCATTTGCAGTTCCGGTAATCAATTCATCCGGATCTGTAATTCCATAATAGTATTCCATAACACCATCGCCGACTTCAGCTGCAAAGGTCGAACTGTATCCGTTTGCAATACGGATTGCTAATGCCACAGGCGTTTTATCGCCAGTATTGCCGGATGTAAATCCCACAAATAATCCATGGTCCGGATGTGTGGTACTCTGCTGTGCAGTACCGGTTTTACCGGAAAGAGTAATATCACTGGATATGATCTTACCGAAAACGCCAGGATTGTTTGTGACAACCCCCTGCATTCCGGCATGTACCAGATCCCATGTATTCTTGGAGATTCCTTCAACAGTATTTTTTATCTTTGGTTCATTCTGCAGAATCACATCGCCGTCAATATCTTCTACCCGGTCAATGAGACTCAGATCGTATACCGTTCCTTCGTTGGCAACTGCCGTGATATAACGGGCAAGCTGGCTGGTTGTATAGTTATTTGTACCCTGTCCCATTGCAGAACGTACAGAGTCTTCATCTGAAATCTGTGGATCAGTCTCTGGAATCTCCAGACCTGATGTGCTGTCCAGACCAAACATAGTTGCATATTTCTTCAGTTTTTCTAATCCCTGCTCACTGGAATAGGTCTGTTTGATCACTTTGCCATCCTCATCATACTGCGGTTCAGCATTTGGATTGGCTAATCCCAGATTATAACCCAGATTACAGAAGAATACGTTACATGAATTAGTAAGTGCACCAACTACATCCAGCGTTCCATGTGCATTTGGATATACCCAGCATTTAACGTTAGGTTCTACATTATCATAGATACCATCACATGTCACATAGGTGTCGGCAGAAATAGCCCCCTCTGTGAGCCCTGTAATAGCTGCAAGCGGTTTGTAGGTGGAACCTGGTGCGGTCTTCTCCTGTGTAGCATTATTATAAAATGGACGTGACGAATCATTAATCAACTGGTTATAGTATTCGCTGTCCATAGAATTGGCCAGTCTGTTATTATCATATCCCGGATAAGATACACAGGCCAGTACCTTACCGTTATCCGGGTCGGTTACAACCATAGATCCGGTACATGGTTCCAGACCGAGTTGCCCGGGAGTAATATCCAGGGTCTGAAGCTTGCCACGGATAAAATCATAAGCACTTACAGAACCTGATGCCAGTGCTTCATACTGACTGCTGTCATATTCCAGTACACCCTGTTCATACAGGATCATGGCAATTTCCTGACCGGAAACAGTTCCGGCTTTGATCATGTAGCGATAAATAAGCTTATCAAAAGTCTTATCACTGGCAAGCCTGTCCTGAACATAATTAATGATTGCCTTGTAGATTTCTGATGCATCCGAATAAGCAGCAGCATTATCTACATACTTCTGTAATCCGGAAGTATCGATCCAATTCTGGGAAATTGCATAGTTCAGATACGTATAGACATTGATCTGCTCATCTTCTTTCCAGTTCTTATAAGTAGCATCACTTGTATCGATTGCATTCTGATCCAGTACACCATTCTGAGTAAGAATGTCATTGACAATATAAGACAGATAAGCCTGCTGTTCTCGTGGAAGATCTGTATAGAAAGCTGCATTAGCATCTTCCATAGTACTTTTAAGCTGATCTAATACCTGCTGCTTATAATCACTAAATGCTGATGCCACGCTTTGTTCTGCTTTTCCGGCATTTTTATCTGTGAAATGATCCATATCAATAATATCGTTAGCAATAAATTGATAATATATGTCACCACTGGCAACAATTACATCTGCAGCATCGGTACACTGGGAACGGTCATAATCCAGAACATCCGACATTTTGGCAAGCAGGATACCGGCAAGCTCCTGCTCCAGCATATCGTAAGCCGCTTTCTGCAAATCCGCATCAATGGTAAGATACAGGTCATTTCCTGCACTGGATTCCTTTACAGAGGTTGACTCGATCACCTTACCAACACTGTTAACGTATAGTTTCTTTTCTCCTTTTTCACCCTGCAGATACTGATCCATGATCTGTTCCAGGCCAGCTTTACCTACAGTATCCGTTAGAGAATATTTCTTCTGCTCCTTCTCACTGAGAGCGTCATATTCCTCCTGAGAAATCTGTCCGGTATAACCGATGATATTAGCAAAATATTTGCTGTCAGTATATCGTCTTAAAGAATCTTCTGCAATATCAACACCCGGAAGATCATCAATCGACTCCATGATAGCTGCAACTGTCTCGTCACTGACATCCTCTGCTACAGTAACAGGGATATATTTCTGGTAGCGGTTCAATCCGATCGCATAACGGATCGTTACCAATTTTAATACCTGTTCTTTATCCAGTTTTTTCTGGTTGATTCCGTATCCATAGGTCTTGTCTGTACAGAGATAATCAATAATATCTGCTGCTGATTGATTACGCTGTTCATCCGATAACTTATCAATCGTATCAAGTCCATAGACATCAGCAATAAAACGAAGCTTCAGCGTCTCATTATCCATGGTAAATGCATACTCATCATTATCGAGCATGATACTGAAGTCGTGAATTACCGAGTCACCGTTACTTTCTACGATTTTGATGATCTTCGTGATTTCTTTATTAAGTTCTTTGTTCTTGTCTGTGCTGTCACTGTAATTATCTTCAATGGTTACAGAATAAGCAAGTTCATTATAAGCAAGAAGCTTGCCATTCTTATCGTAGATATTACCGCGTGTTCCCTGCGTTACTCTCGTTTTTTGTATCTGCAGTTTATAATCATCCAGATATTGCTGCCCATTAACAATCTGCAGATTAAACAAACGCCCCACAAGAATTGACGACATGATACAGAATACAATGATAAGCACAAATACACGTGTTCTTAAAATTTCTTCTATGCCGGCTTTCAGCCGTTCCCAAATACTATACAAATCTGCTTGCACTCCTTTGTTCTTCCTTTTCGAGCTTGCGATTAATGTGAAGAATAATCTGATACAGTACGAGTGTTACCAGAATTGTGTATACAAGCTCAGGAAGCATGACATGTTCGAGAAACCAAATGAATTCAAATTCTCCCTTCAGCATGAACAGACATACATATACGACCATGGAATAAATCAGGTCACTGATGCCGATCATGGCAAGCGGAAGTTTGATGTCATCCTCATAAAACATTCTCTGAAAAGAACCATTCATATATCCGATCACGGTGTAGATCAGTGCATAAAAACCTATCAGACCTCCCCAGAAAATGTCTACCAGCAACCCACAGATGAATCCTACGCCCATTCCTTCTTTACGTCCCCGCATAAATCCTATAGATGCCGTAATAGCAATCAACAGGTTCGGGCGTATTCCGGAAAAGGTAAGCCTGCCAAAAATTGTAGACTGCAGAAGGAAAGCTGCTATTATGAAAATACATGTAATGATCTTTCTCTTCATAGTATTATTCCCCTTTGGAATCAGATGAGTTCTGTGTCAGATCCTCTTTTGTAGAAGTGATAACCAGAACTTCCTGAATATTAGAAAAATCCACTGCAGGAGTAATATATCCGGATCTGGTCAGGTTATTGGAATCCACCTCAATCTCACTGATATATCCTATAAAAAGTCCCTGCAGGTACTTGGAACTTATATGTGAAGTAACTACCTGTTCGCCCACTTCTATCTTATGATCGTTGTTTGGCAGCTTTTCAAATCGGATGCGACCATCACTCATAAGCTTCAGATCACCGCGTACCATACACAGATCCGAGGTAGAAAGTGTCATACCGCTGACATTACTTTCATCATCGATGATGGAACGAACCTGCGCATAGTCAGGTCCAACTTCTGTAACGATACCGGCAAGACCACTTCCGGCAAGTACATTCATATCAACTTTGATACCATCATTACTTCCTTTATCAATGGTAAATGTACTAAACCAGTTGGAACCGCTGCTTGCAATCACATGAGCACCTACTTTTTTGTAATCCGCATAATTCTGATCCAGTTTATACAGTTCCTGCAGACGTTCCAGCTCGTACTGTTCCTGACGAAGTCTGGTATTGTCAATGGTCATATCATCAAGCTTGGACTGAAGTTCTTCATTCTCCTTTTTCAGATCATCAAGAGTTTTAAAGTTATCTTTCATGTCGCCTGTCCAGCGTCCGATATATCCGATTCCTTTCTGCATAGGAATGATGGTATAATTGGCCACAAAACTAAGAGGACCTTTACCACCTGTGAGCTGCTCTGCACCCATCAATATCCCACAGACTACGATCAGAATCAGCAGTATATATTTACTTGGAATCCTGTTTTGATTCTTAATCTTCATATTATCTCATCCACCTATAATTATCTTCGATCATTGAATAAGCAAGTTTTTTCAGATCCTTTGAACCTATGATATTCTTAAGTCCTGTCACAGCACAGATATCAGGATCGATTGCTGTATGTGTTCGTATACCGGTCATTTCCTCCAGATATAATTCTAATCCCGGCAAATTAGCAACGCCTCCTGTCAGAAATATACCACTTCTGCGAATAGATTTACGAATCTCCGGAGGAGTACGGTCCATCAAAGCCATGATTGCCTGTACACACTGTTCCAAAGGTTCTTTTACTGCTGCGCGCACCAGATTAATAGAAATCTCACGTCGCTGCGGAATACCTGTGATCAGATCTCTTCCAGCAGCAGTCATAACTGCATTATCATCATCGCTGAATACACCAAAATTTCGGCGAAGCGTTTCCGCTGTCTGATGACCGATCAGAAAATCGTGGTTATATCGCACTAGCTGTGCAACAGCCTGATCCAGATCACTGCCGCCTACCTTGAGCAGCTGATTCAGCACGAGACCTCCACCTGCTATAATAGAAAGTTCTGTTGTAGCACCACCAAAATTCACAATAAAAAGACCTTTTGTATTCTCTACATCAAGATTCAGTCCGATTGCATCCGCAATACCTCTTTCTACTATATTAACTTCTCTTGCCCGGGCTGTCGAATGAACCACAAGATCAAAGAATGCTTTTTTTTCTACTTCTGTTACATCCGTTGGAACCGCAATAACATATGCAGAACCTCTGGCAAAATGCCGTTCTTTTTTCAAAAGATTCTGAAGAAGATACTGCATATCGTTGAATCTGGATATAACGCCATTCTCCATTGGAAACTGTACCTGAATATCCGGCGGTGTTTTTTCATACATCTCGTATGCCTGATCACCGACAGCAAATATCTCTCGATCCTCTTTGATGGCAATTACATTCTTCTCTTTCCAGATCGTATCTGATTTTTTATCATAAACTTTGATCTCATAAGACCCGAGATCAAGACCGTAAACATTTTTAGCCATTGTCACTGTCCTTTCACACGAAGCAGTTCCTGCTCTGAAAAACTGATATAACAGTTATCTCCCATAACAATGTGATCCAGTAATTCTATACCGATCAGTTCACCTGCCTGACGGATTCGCTCAGTCAGCAGCATATCTTCTCTGCTAGGTGTCGGATCACCACTGGGATGATTATGCAGTAATATAATGGAAACTGCATTCTTTTGTAAAGCTTCTATAAATAACTCTCTCGGCGTGATCAGTGCAGCGTTCACTGTACCTTTGGAAATATCTGTCTCGCCGATTAGTCGGGATTTCGAATTTAACATCAGGAGTTTCATAATCTCCTGCTTTTCATGTCTCATATCCTCCATATAATATCTGGCAATGGAAGATGGACACGTAAACTGCAGCATCTCACATGCCTCTGCCTTAGCAAGGCGTTTGGCAAGTTCTGAGATACAAAGAATCTGTATGGACTTGACTCTGCCGATTCCACGGATCTTTTTCAGACGTTCTTTGCTGAACCGGTGAATGCCAAGCAAACCATCCTCTCCGGCATAATACAGAATCCGCCTGGACAGATCCAGTGCATTTTCACCGTGACTGCCGGTACGCAGAAGCACAGCTAAAAGCTCTGTGTCAGTCAGATGCGATGCTCCAAACTGTTCACATTTCTCGTAGGGACGTTCAGATTCTGATAGTGATTTCATGGTATTTGTAAGACTCATTTCTTTTGTAGATCTCTAATGACTCTCCCCGGAAGACATCCCCCTTTACATGAAACGGTAAATGATGATTGCAAGAACAATACCGATAATGCTCGAAATCGTAATCTTTATCGTAAGACCAAAGGTGATTATCAGAATACCCAGATCAAGTATGATCGGCTTTTCAACTCCAAAGGTCTGTCCATAGGCAAGCCAGCCAACAGCTGATGAGCCTTCTGCCAGCATACCAATAAAGCCGCCAAGCACAAGTCCCGCCAGAATAAGCAAAAACAAAGCCCAGGAATTCTTACTTCCTGCTCCTCTCATATATACTCCTCCTCGTATCGTTTTCCTAAAAAACTCAATATATTTTAACACATTTCAAAAATAGTGTATAGACTAATCCATCTAAAAATTTTCTTAATCATGTTGCTGTCTGTCGAATGGCTGATATTTTTGAACGATCTTTTCAGCAACTTTAATGCCATCCATTGCAGCTGAAGTAATGCCTCCTGCATAGCCTGCACCCTCTCCGCAAGGATAAAGTCCGCGGATCTCGCTTTGCAGAGACTGGTCTCTCAATATACGTACCGGTGATGAAGTACGACTCTCTACACCCGATACAATGGCATCCTTTCTCGCATATCCCGGAATCTTACGATCAAACTTGTGAATAGTCTCTTCCAGATCATGACTGATAAATTCAGGGAAAATATTTCGTACATTTGCAAGTTCATACAGCCCACGCATCTGCGGTTTCACTTCACCAAAGGCAGTCGATGTTTCATTCTTACAGAAATCTGCAAACTGCTGTACCGGAATCTTTCCGCCAGCTGCTTCGTAGGCGCGGTGTTCCAGGTTTCTCTGAAATTCCACACCGGCAAGCACATCTTCTCCCGGAAAATCTTCCGGACGCACTGTGATGATCACAGCACTGTTGGCATTTTCACCTGAACGGTCATGATAACTCATACCGTTGACTGCGAGCATCTCTTTTTCTGAAGATGCATTCACTACGTAACCACCTGGACACATACAGAAAGTATAACCACTTCTTCCCGATTCTAACTGTGCGGTGAGTTTGTAATCAGCTGCCGGCAGATGATTTCCCCTTTTCTGACCGTACTGCGCCAGGTCGATCATTTCCTGCGGATGTTCCATACGAATGCCGACTGCAAAGGCCTTGGCTTCCATAGGAACCTGTTTGTCATTCAGTACCTGAAAAGTATCTCTGGCGCTGTGACCAATTGCGAGTACAATAGTTTCTGCATCCAGTCTGTATTCTTTTCTGTCACGGGTATCGGTTACCGTCAGTCCGGTAATTTTTCCGTTTTCAAATGTAAAATCGGTTACCTGACTGTAAAAATGTACGTTGCCTCCATTCGCCAGAATCTTTTTACGCATGTTTCTTACCACTTTCGCAAGTACATCGGTACCGATATGTGGTTTATTCCTATACAAGATTTCTTCCGATGCACCATTTGCCACAAAGATTTCCAGTACTTTGTGGTTGCGTCCCATCGGATCTTTGACCAGCGTATTTAGTTTTCCATCCGAAAATGTACCTGCACCGCCTTCTCCAAACTGTACGTTGGATCTGGTATCCAGTTCACCTGTTTCCCAGAAGTGTTCAACATCCTGACACCTGGTATCTACATCAGCACCTCGCTCCAGAAGTATCGGCCGATAACCTAATTCTGCAAGCATATATGTACAAAACATGCCCGCAGGACCGCACCCGATCACGACCGGACGATGGATCAGTGGTTCTGTACCTTTCTGCGGATAGCTGTATTCTTTCCATTCAGCCTTGCAAACATCTTTATTCTTGTTTTTTTGAAGGATGGAAGCCTCTCCGGAGACTTCAACATCTACCGTATAAGTATAGAAGAGATCTGGTTTTTTCCTGGCATCCAGTGATTGTTTGCGGATAATATAGGAAACACACTGCCCGGGTTTCAGGTGCAGTGTGTGCTGAATTTTCTTCTTCAGATCTTCTTCTGTATGGTCAATCTTCAATTTTAATTGTCTGATTCGAATCATAATTACTCCTCTTCTGCTGCAGAGGTTCCTGCAAGCGTACCGGTGGCCCATGCAAAATGCAGATTATAACCACCACAGATTCCATCAATATCTAATAATTCACCTGTCAGATAAAGACCTTTTACAAGTTTCGATTCCATAGTGTGCGAATCAACTTCTGTAGTCCTTACCCCACCGGCACAAATCTGCGCCTTTTCAAATCCGTTTGTTTCTGTTACATTTACACGGAATCCTTTGCAAATTTTAATCATCTGATTCCATTTATCTTCTGGAACTTTTACCGCCCATAGCTTTTTATCAATGCCACAGAGATTAAGCAAAACAGGAATCAGTTTCGCCGGTAATATGGAATTAAAGCATTCTTCAGCCGTACGGTGGGCGTACTGTTCTTTCCGTCTGGTCATTTCTGCCGCAAAATCGTCATTACTCATAGAAGGCACCAGATCCAACAGAACTGAGACTTTCTTTTTTTGTAACAATGCTTTGGATGCATAACGACTGACCTGAAATACCGGAATGCCTGAAATGCCATAGTCTGTAAATTGTAATTCACCTGTATCCTGATCAATTAACCTTCCATCAATATATAACTGCACGGTGGCTCCAGTTCGGATTCCGGCCAGTTTCTTAAAATATTTTTCATCGGAACGAAGCGCCATGAGTGCGGGTACCACTGAAGAAATATTGTGTCCCAACATTTTTGCAAGTGTATATCCACTTCCGTCGCTTCCGGATATCTGAGACGCTTTGCTGCCGCAGGCAAGGATTACACGATCCGCAGTATATATATTTTTATTTTCTTTGCAGTGTATCTGAAAATGCTGCTTTTTCTTTATCTGATCTACTGACACGCTATTAATTATTTTTACGCCTGCCTGTTTCGCTTCCAGTTCCAGTGCGTCCCGTACGCAGATGCCTGATCATTAAGTGGATACACATAGTCACCGCGGCATTTTGTAATTATTCCAAGACTTTTAAACAAGGCGAGTGCATCGTCGATCTGAAACCTGGACAGTACAGGTCTGATAAAAGTCTGATCATCCCCTCGGTAACATTTTTCTGTAATTTGAAGATTAGTCAGATTGCATCTTCCGTTTCCGGTAGACAGTATTTTTTTGCCGGGACGGTCATTCTGTTCTAATACAGTAACTTCAGCCCCATTTCTCGCAGCAGTGATCGAGGCAGTCATACCCGATGCACCACCGCCGATTACAATAATTCTCTGCATAGAACCGCTCCTCCCTTTGCAGTACCAATATTATAAAGATACAATGCCATCTCTTACCAGATATTCCAGCGACATGAGGATACCAAGCTTAGCGTGTGGCCAGGTAAGTCCTCCCTGAAAATATACGGCATATGGCGGTTTGATCGGACCATCCGCTGAGAGTTCAATGGATGATCCCTGTACAAATGCGCCTGCCGCCATAATTACATCACTGTCATATCCGGGCATCGCCCAAGGTTCCGGTGTTACATGTGAATCAACCGGTGCAGCTGCCTGAATACCTTTGCAAAATGCAATGACACCTTCCGATTTGCCAAATTCCACTGCCTGAATAATATCATGTCTGCTCTCAGAACCGTTCGGAATTACATGGTATCCAAGCTTCTCGTAAATATTGGCAGCGAAAATGGCTCCTTTTAATGCACTTGCAGTGACGGTCGGTGCCAGGAAGAAGCCCTGATAAAAGTCTTTCATGACGCCAAGAGAGGCACCAACTTCACGTCCGAGTCCCGGAGAAGTCAGGCGATAACCGCAGTTCTCGATCAGATCTTCACGACCGGCAATATATCCGCCGATCGGAGCCAGACCGCCTCCCGGATTCTTGATCAGAGAGCCAACTACCATATCTGCTCCTACATCACTTGGTTCAATCGTTCTACGAACTCTCCATAACAATTATCTACCATACAGATCACATCCGGTTTAATCTTTTTCACAAATGCGATCACTTCACCAATCTGTTCAACTGAAAAACTTGGTCTGGTCTGATAACCTTTTGAACGCTGAATGGTAACAATCTTTGTATTATCATGGATTGCTTTTGGGATATTTTCAAAATCAAAACTTCCGTCTTCCAAAAGATCAACCTGAGAATAGCTGACACCGTACTCTGCAAGAGAACCTTTTGATGGTCGGATACCGATTACTTCTTCCAGTGTATCGTATGGCTTGCCGGCCACGGATACCAATTCATCCCCCGGACGGAGATTGGCTGACAGAGCCAACGCCAGTGCATGCGTTCCGCAGGTGATCTGTGGACGAACCAGCGCACTTTCCGTATGGAAAACATCGGCATAAACTTTTTCCAGTTTATCACGTCCCAGATCATCATATCCATAACCGCTTGCATATTCAAAGCAGGCTGCGCTGACATGATTTTTCTGCATAGCGTGAACGACTTTTAACTGGTTGTATTCTGCAATCTCATCAATTGTATCAAATCTTTCTTTTAATGTTGCTTCTATTTCTTTACCGAGATTGACAACAGAGTTTCGAATTCCCATTTCCCGGTACATTTCCGTAATAACTGACATATATATCTTCTCCTTCGTTATATCTTCTATAATTTATGATGCCAGGGTCAAAAGGTCTAAATCCACATGAGCTCGCTCATAAGTGGATGAAAGACCTTGGGACCCGCCCCAATATGAGCCTAAAAGTGGGATGCTAATCCCACGATATGCGAATAATTGGGAGGATTGTGGGAGTGCATAGCACGGAACAATCCGCAGGCATCATAGTTGGGGGCTTTTGACCCCAACATCATAATTTATCCGCGTATTTTTCCAAATGCCGGATCATCAGCCAATTCTGCCATCATAGAATTCAGAATCTTTTTTTCATCATAACCATATTCATCCTTATTTACCCAGATCACATCCCGCTCTCGTTTGAACCATGTGATCTGTCTTTTGGCAAAATGTCTGGTGTCACGTTTGATCTCATAAACTGCTTCATCCAATGATATTTCACCATCCAGATAACTCAGGATTTCTTTATATCCCAGTCCCTGCATAGACACCATTCCCCGATGATATCCCATTTCTTTTAACCGCTTAACCTCCTGAAGCAGCCCTTCTTCCATCATCTGGTCTACGCGCAGATCTATTCTCCGGTACAGATGATCCCGTTTGTCATTCAAAACGAAGTATCGATAATCATATGGAGATTCTTTTTCCCGTTCTCTGGCATTGTGTACGGATATCTTTTCACCTGTCAAATGGTAATATTCCAGTGCGCGAATCACTCTCTTAACATTATTCGCATGAATACTGTCCGCAGATTCCGGATCAATGGCACGCAGTTTTTCGTGCAATGCGTTGACACCGTGTTCGTCAGCATAGCATTCCAATTCGCTGCGATAGGAAGCATCGCTGTCGCTTTCCGTAAAATCAATATCATACAAAAGTGCCTGAATGTAGAATCCGGTGCCGCCTACGACGATTGGAATATGATTGTTTGCATAGATCTTTTCCATGGCTTCTTTTGCCATTTCCTGAAACCGGACAACATGAAATTCTTCTTCGGGCTTCAATACATCTACCAGATAATGAGGCACGCCATCCATTTCGTCTCTCCGGATCTTGGCAGATCCGATGTCCATATATTGATATACCTGCATTGAGTCGGCAGAAATGATCTCTCCGCCAATTGCTTTCGCAAGCTGGATAGACAAAGCCGTTTTCCCTACGGCCGTAGGTCCGGTCAATATAATAAGTGGTCTTTTCATAGGAATGCTCCTTTATTGTTATACAATACGCTTAAATTTCTTTTCAATCTCCCGCTTTGACATGGAGATAATGGTCGCGCCCATGAGGACAATGATACGGATTATCTAATGCAAGCAACTCGCCGATCAATGCGTCAGCTTCTGCGTAAGAAAGCTTCATATTTCCTTTAACGGCAGCCTTACATGACATGGATGCTATCTTTTCATCTACAACATCCGGCGTCAGACCAGTATAAATCTCATCTGACAGACTGTCAATCATTTCCATCAGAAGATCCTTCTTAGCTATGCTGAAAAGATTGTCCGGCACTGCGCACACTGCATAGGAATCCGGACCAAAGTTTTCAAATTCAAACCCAATTCGAGTGAACTGATCCATATATTTTTCCAAAAGCTGTGCTTCACCCATAGACAGATTTAACACAATTGGCGGACTGATATTCTGGGAAGTATAATCACGGCTTTTCATTCCTTGAAGTGTCTTTTCATATAATACACGCTCATGCGCTGCATGTTGATCAATGATATACAGACTGTTTTGGAATTCAATCAGCCAGTATGTTTCAAAAAGCTGACCTATAATCCGATGTTCTTTTACAGATTGCTTATCCAAAAGTTTCTCTTCAAACAGGTTTAACTGTTTTGGCTTTTCAGGCACGGTATCCTGCGCTGGCGTACTGCGATAAGGCACAGTTTCTTCTTTTATAACATTCGACTTTGTGATTTCATGTACAGGAACATTTTTTTCAGCTTCTTCCTCCTGATGGCGGGACATTACCCGTTCGCGCATCTGTTTCATGAAGTAATCCAAGTCTTTTTTACCTGTTTTGCCTGTATTTTTACAGAGCGTGCTCTGTTTTTCTTGACTTTTATTTTTAAAAATACCGACCGTGCTCTGTTTTTCTTGGAGCGTGCTCTGGTTTTTTGATTTTACGTTATCGATATTACAGAGCGAACTCTGTTTTTCTTCTGCTTTTTTGTTCTTTTCCTTTGATGCTGTGCTTGAGAAGCTTATCTCTGCCGATTGTGGCGGTTCAGGCACTTCCACATGAGGTATCAACTCTTCGTGGTGCAGACTTCTGCCGATTGCTTCACAGAGAAAATTATAAACTTCCTGCTGATTGCCAAAGCGTACTTCCATTTTAGTTGGATGTACATTCACATCCAACAGATCTCCTTTGACTTCTAGATGCAGAACAGTAAATGGATACTTATGCTGCATCGTAAAATCCTTATAGGCATCTTCGATTGCTTTTGAGATCATCTGGCTTTTTACATACCTGCCATTAATATAATAATTTTCAAAGTTACGATTACCTCTGGATACAATTGGTTCTCCGATATAGCCGGTCAGTTTCAGATGTTCATTTTCAGCTTTCACTTCCAGAAGATGAGATGCAATATCTCTTCCATAGATATGGTAGATTACATCTTTAAGATTACCATTGCCGGAAGTATGAATCTTTGACTGTCCGTTATTAATAAACTGAAAAGATATCTCTGGATGCGAAAGGGCAAGTCTGGTTACCAGATCAGCAACATGACTTGCTTCTGTCATCGGCGTTTTTAAGAATTTACGTCGTGCCGGAGTATTATAAAAGAGTTGGCGGACCAGAAATGTAGTGCCATCAGGTGCACCCGTTTCTTCTATAGATATTTCTTTTCCGCCCTCAATTCGGTAAGTAATTCCAAAGTCATTCTCTCTGGTTTTGGTGATCAGTTCTACTCTGGACACAGCAGCGATACTTGACAGTGCTTCGCCACGGAATCCTAATGTGTGAATATCCATCAGATCGTCTACGGAACGGATTTTGCTGGTAGAATGACGCAAGAATGCATTCGATACATCTTCTTTTGCAATACCACATCCATTATCTGTAATGCGTATAAATGAGATTCCACCCTCTTTTATTTCTATTACGATTGCACCGGCACCGGCATCGATAGCATTTTCTGCCAGCTCTTTTACAATAGAGGCTGGTCGTTCAATGACTTCGCCGGCCGCAATCTTATCAATTGTAATCTGGTCTAATACCTGTATTTTACTCATGCTTTACCACCTGTTTTTGAGTTTGTTCTGTAACTGATAAAGTGTATTCATAGCATCAATCGGTGTCAGATTGCTGATATCCAGTTCCTTCAGCTCTTTCAGCACATCATCATCTTTTACAGTGTCAAATAATGACATCTGCGCCAGATCCACTTCATCCAGACGCTTTGTCTTCTGTTTCGTCTCCTGACCAGCCACTGCAATATCTTTGATTCTGGAAGTAATATCTGCGTGGGACAACTCTTCTACAATCTCCTTTGCCCGGTTTGTTACGGATTCCGGCACTCCTGCAAGCTTGGCCACCTGAATACCATAACTCTTATCTGCACCACCTTTTACGATTTTGCGAAGGAATACGATATCGTCTCCTTTCTCTTTTACGGCAATGCAGTAATTATTTACATTATCAATCTTGCCTTCCAGCTCAGTCAGTTCATGGTAATGGGTTGCAAACAGCGTCTTTGCGCCAAGTAATTTGGTGTTGCTTACATGTTCTACCACAGCCCATGCAATAGATAGTCCGTCAAATGTACTGGTACCGCGGCCAATCTCATCCAGGATCAGCAGACTCTTGCGTGTTGCATTTCTTAGAATATTGGCAACTTCTGTCATTTCCACCATGAAGGTGCTCTGACCGCTTGCCAGGTCATCGGACGCTCCGACTCTGGTAAAGATACGGTCTACAATAGAAATATTCGCACTGGAAGCCGGTACAAATGAACCGATCTGCGCCATCAACACAATCAGCGCTGTCTGCCGCATATAGGTCGATTTACCTGCCATATTCGGACCCGTAATGATCGATACACGATTCTTTCGGTCATCCAGACACGTATCATTGCATATGAACATGTCATTCGGAATCATTTTCTCCACTACAGGATGTCTACCGTCCTTAATATCAATCGTACCACGTTCATTGATCTTCGGACACACATAGTTATTACGCTCTGCCACAAGAGCCAGAGATGTGAGAACATCAATCTGTGCAACGACAGCAGCCGTCTTCTGGATCCTTACAATCTCTTTTGCAATGCTGTCACGTACCTGACAATATAATTCATATTCAAGCGCATAGAGTTTGTCTTCCGCTCCCAGGATCGTGTCTTCCAGTTCTTTTAATTCCGGTGTAATATAACGTTCTGCATTGGCAAGTGTCTGTTTACGTGTATAGTAATCCGGTACCAGCTCCTTGTAGGAATTAGTCACTTCCAGATAGTATCCAAATACTTTGTTGTATCGAACACGGAGATTCTTAATTCCTGTCTTTTCACGTTCATCTGCCTCAAGCTGTGCCAGCCAGTCCTTACCTTCTGTTTTGGCATTGCGCAGAGTATCAACGTCCGAATTAAATCCTTCCCGGATAATGCCTCCCTCTTTCATAGCGAGCGGCGGTTCATCACAGATTGCATCTCCAACCAGTTTACAGAGTTCTTCCAGTGTATCCAGTTCTTCACAGAGTCTGGCAAGCAGAGGACTCTTCATATCTTCTAACAGATATTTGATCGGTGGAAGCATATCCATGGAATTCTTCAATGCCGTCAGATCTCTTGGATTGGCTGACTGATACGAGATTCGTCCGACCAGACGCTCCAGGTCATAGATTGGAGAAAGGTATTCCCGCAATTCCTCTCTGGATATTGCATTATTCTTTAGTTCTTTCACTGCTTCTAACCGCTCTTCGATCATGGTACGGTCGATTAACGGCTGTTCGATATATTTGCGCAGAAGTCTGGCACCCATAGCCGTCTTGGTCTTATCCAGTACCCACAGCAATGAACCGCGCTTCTGTTTTTCACGCAATGTTTCACAGAGCTCCAGATTCCTCCTGGTCGAATTATCCAGGATCATATATTTGCCTACGGCGTATCGTGTCAGTCTGCTGATATGGTTCAGGGATGTTTTCTGCGTCTCATAAAGATATTCCAGAAGTGCACCTGCGCCGATCATTCCGCAATTATAATCGTCCAGACCAATCGCTTCCAGAGAGCTTACGTGAAAATGTTCCTTCAACGTGCGTGCACACAGTGCATCGTCAAAATATGCTGCATCCAATGCTGAAATAGCAATTCCAAGACGATCTTTCAGATCATTCAGGCTTGCACCGCTCATATAGAATGCTTCATTACAGATGATCTCTGCCGGAGAGAACTTGTAGATCTCATCAAAAAGCTTTTCACTGTTCTCCACTTCCGATACCAGATATTCTCCGGTTGTCACATCTGCTACAGAAAGCCCATATCGATCCTCGATATATACGATGCACATGATATAATTATTCTTACTCTCATCCAGATTCTGGGTGCTCAAAATAGTTCCCGGTGTCACCACCCGGACAACCTCTCGCTTTACCAGTCCCTTGGCTGTGGCAGGATCTTCTACCTGCTCACAGATTGCCACTTTATGGCCTCTGGAAACCAGCCGGTTCAGATATCCGTCTACTGCATGGTATGGGACACCGCACATCGGTGCACGTTCTTCCAGACCACAGCTTTTACCGGTTAATGTGATCTCCAGTTCCTTTGATGCGGTAATCGCATCATCAAAAAACATCTCATAGAAATCACCCAGACGGTAAAACAAAATACAATCCGGATACTCCTTTTTGGTCTCCATATATTTCTGCATCATTGGTGTTAATTGTGCCACATCTATTCTCCTCTTTCACTTATCTTTTGACATACATAGTCTAGTATAGCATCTTTTGTGGATTCATAAAAGAAAAAAGAGACTATTTTTCAATAGCCTCTTTCGCGATAATTCTCACTATTAATCTGTCAAATCTTCTGTAATAGACTTCAGATTCAAGAAGTTTGTAAGGTAATCACTTGTTCCTGTCTTGGCATCTGTACCGGACATATTGAATCCGCCAAATGGATGCTGAAGTACAACTGCTGCAGTAGATTTACGGTTAAAGTACAGATTACCAACGTTAAACTGAACTTTAGCTTTCATGATATTCTCTCTTGTCTCACTGTATACAGAACCTGTCAGACCATATTCTGTCTGATTAGCAATATCAAGTGCCTCATCAAAAGAATCTACTTTGATCACTGCAAGTACAGGTCCAAAGATTTCTTCATTTGCAATTCTTGCATCTCTCTTGATATCTCGGATGACTGTCGGATCCACAAAGTAACCCTTCTCATCACTGTATGTACCACCATATACGATAGTTCCTTCTTTACGTCCCACTTCGATGTAAGAAGTAATGTTGTTGTATGCATTCTGGTTGATAACCGGTCCGATGGCTGCATTATCAAGTCCTGCACCCTGATCAGCTTTTAACTTCTTAGCTTCTTCTACAACTGCGTCTACCAGTTCATCATATACGTCGCTCATAACGATAGCTCTTGAGCATGCAGAGCATTTCTGTCCCTGGAATGTAAATGCAGAACTTGCAATTCCCTGAGCTGCTTTCTTAATGTTAGCACTGGAATCTACGATAATTGCATTCTTTCCACCCATCTCTGCAACGACACGTTTGATCCATTTCTGACCCTTAGAAATCTTAGCGGCATGCTCATTAATACGGCATCCGATCTCTTTAGATCCTGTGAAGTTAATGAATCTTGTAAGTGGATGCTCCACAATGAAATCTCCGATATCTGATCCTGATCCTGGAATATAGTTTACAACACCTGCCGGGATTCCTGCTTTCTCGCACAGCTCCACGAATTTGTAGGCAACGATCGGTGAATCTGATGATGGCTTACATACAATGCTGTTACCCGTTACGACTGCCGCTGCAACCATACCACCGATCAGTGATAACGGGAAGTTCCACGGTGGAACAGCCACGCCTACACCGATTGGAATATAGATACATTTGGTATATTCATCTGTAGGCACAAGCTCCAGTCCTTTTTCCAGATTGTTCATATGCATCACGTATGAATTGATGAAATCCAGAAGCTCACACAGCTCTCCATCTGCTTCGCCCCAGTTCTTTCCACTTTCTTCTACATTCCATGCATCGATATAATAACGATTCTCTTCTACTAATCTGGCAAGCTTTCTAAGTGCACGTGCACGCTCTTCTAACGGAGTAACGCTCCATTTCTTAAATGCTTCATTCGCTCCCTGAATAGCCTTTTCAGCAAGTTCCTGGCTGCAAGAACATGCATATCCGAGCACTTCCTTTGTAGCAGGTGAAAGAGAGGTAATCTTTTTCTCTGTCTCGATTCTCTCTCCGTTAATAATCAGTGGAAATACAGATCCTTTTTCCTTTTCAACAAGCTGAAAAGCTTCTTCCATTTTTACTTTGTTCTCATCAATAGTAAAATCAAGCTCTGTAGCATTCTTAAATCCTTTTAACATTTTGTATACCTCCAGCTATCGTTCGTTTTCTATATATTAGCAGTTGGATTTTTGCAAGTCAATACATTTTTGTATAATTGTATACAAAAATTCAATTTGTGTTCATTAAGTTATAGAATATGATACGACGGTTTAACTTCTTTGTAAAGATAAAATGCAAGATAGCCACTGAGAAAAATTCCAAGTACACTTAGACCTGAAAAAACAATCATAAAAGGTACACAGATCTGTCCAAATACCTGTAACGGCATCTGGCTGTAATCCCAGACACTGTAATGCAGCCACTTATTTACGATGATTCCTGTAATGAATTCCCCTGCCGTTACAAATACGGTACAGCGAAGCGTCTGTTTCCAGACAGGTTCCTGCCATCCCATGCTCTCTCCCTGAATATAAAAAAACACAAAACAGATACCACCAAGCACATACATAGACCAGTGGGAAAATCCACGGAACAGTATTTCAAATGTATAATACAGAGCACCGCCAAGTGCCCAAAAAATAAATATTTACTGATTTTCCGCATCATAAAAACGCCCTCACTATGTTTCTTACCACATAGTGTGAGCGTTTTAAGTTCAAAATATTTATAATTACAGGTGGCAGATTCCACCATTTGCAGCATCTACAAGCTGCTTTAAATAGTATAAATTTAATTTAAGCTTGTGTACCAAGGTAATAGAATCCCTTACATTCATCCAGATGCACTTCTACAATCTTACCGATCAAATCAGCTTCTCCTGGGAAATGAACCAGCAGATTATTACTCATTCTTCCGGTAACCAGTGTGTCGTCGTGATCATTCACAGATTCTACCAGAACAGATACCGTCTTACCTTCGTGTACGGAGCATACTTCTGCTGAGATCTTCTGTACTTCCGCAAGGAGTCGATCAAAACGTTCGTGAACCACATCATCCGGAACCTGATTCTCCATAACAGCAGCCGGTGTTCCGGTACGTTTGGAATAAATGAACGTAAATGCACTGTCGTATCGTACCTTTTTCACAATATCCATGGTATCCTCAAAATCTTCTTCTGTCTCTCCCGGGAATCCTACAATAATGTCCGTAGTAAGTGAGATATCCGGAATCGCAGTTTTAATCCGTTCTACCAGGTCAAGATACTGCTCCTTTGTATAACGACGGTTCATTTTCTTCAGAATCTCTGTGCTTCCGGACTGCACCGGTAAATGAAGATGCTTACAGATCTTCTTGGAATTCTTCATAACTTCGATCAGTTCATCAGATAGATCCTTAGGATGAGAAGTCATGAAACGAATGCGCTCCAGTCCTTCAATTTTTTCAATTTCCTGCAGAAGTTCGGCAAATGACATTGGCTCGTCCAGATTCTTGCCATAGGAATTGACATTCTGACCAAGCAGCATGATTTCCACTACACCATCTGCCACAAGACGTTCGATCTCACGCACAATTGCTTTCGGATCACGGCTCCGCTCTCGCCCTCTTACGTACGGCACAATACAGTAGCTACAGAAATTATTGCAGCCAAACATAATATTAACACCGGATTTAAAATGGAACTTTCGTTCACTTGGCAGATCTTCTACAATCTTATCGGTATCTTTCCAGATATCAATGACCATGCGGTCTGACTCGAAACGAGTGGTAATTAACTCTGCAAATTTATAGATATTATGGGTTCCAAAAATCAGATCCACAAACCGATAACTCTTTTTTAACTTCTCTACAACTTCCGGTTCCTGCATCATACAGCCGCAGAGACCGATCATCATATGTGGATGTTTTTTCTTGACACGGTTTAACTGTCCCAGACGCCCATAGACTCTCATATTTGCATTTTCGCGGACAGTACAGGTATTGTAGATTACAAAATCCGCATTCTCTTCTTTTTCCTCTTCCGCATATCCAATCTTACGAAGGATACCTACCAGTTTTTCTGAATCTCTGGCATTCATCTGACACCCAAAGGTTACCACACAGAACGTCGGCTGATGACCGATCTGTGCTTCCAGGTTCTTTACGTATTTTTTCGCTTTTTCTATGTAATAGTACTGACGCTCCGGTTCTGTTACCGGAATCTGCTCAGACAAACTGATGTCTGGTTTCATCGTATTCATAATCTATTCCTTTCAGTGTTTCGATTAATTCTTCCTTATTGACTCCAAGATCCTCACAGAAAGCATCCAGTGAGTCGTAAAAATCCCGAAGCTTAGTGTTCACAACACTTAACAGCAGCATCGGATCTTTGGGCAGATTGTTCATCCTTAATTTCCTTTCTTATGTCCGTGTTTTTTACCAAGATCGGTAATACTTCCATCCTTTTCCTGGATCGAAATATTATCCAACTGCGAGCTAAGGTTGCGTTTTATCGCATCGATATATTCTTTTCGAAGAATCTGCTGTTCCATCTTCTCAACTTCTGACAGACCTTCTGCTTTTGACTTACGGTATAACTCATTGATTCGATCAATTCTAGATTTATCCATTGTAACAATCCTTTCCAGATTAACTGTTTTAAGTTATCTTATTTTATCTAACTACTGTAATTTTCCAGAAAGCCATATAATTCCTGCAGACTTTCCACGTATTTACCATTCTTAATTTCATTTTGAAGTGTAACCGGAAGTTCGGTTACTTCAATACTTGTATATTCATATACTGTTTTTTTATCCTGCAGACAGACAATCACAAACCCTTCCCTCTGCATTAAGTAATAGCCAGCATTTTTCTCAGCGCTGCCCTCCGTCGTCTGAACAGGATTCTGCTTCAGCTCAGATTCTATCTCCTCTTTTTGACGGTCTACCGCAGCATAATAACTTAACTGATATGCTCCGGCAAGCAGAACAATGATGACCAGAGATACGGTCAGAAACCAGATACTATACTTTTTACTATTCATAGGAAATCTCCTTTTTTAGTATAGTATCGGTTATCCACTCTGTATTTATACAATCACCTTTCGATTATCTGATGCAATATCCTATCGAAGCAAATGAAGCTTTTTGAAAAGACCAACAATCTTTGTACCCATCGGTAATGTCTTAATTTCCGCTTCTGTAACACCCTTCAATAAAATCAATGCCACAAAGTATACCGCAATTGCCACAAGTACCGCAATCACAGTCGCAATATGAGGTCCTGCAAATAACTCAAACACCAGATGAACACCAAGTGCCACGATACTCATAATAATTGCCGATATACCAGGGATAATAAATGTCTTACGGTATTCCTGTACATAGCCGCTGCATTTCCTGAGATCTCTGTCATTCAAAACACAGATCGCAGCTGCAAAAATAATCTTACTTGCGACAATAGAATAAATATTCCAATGAAATGCTACCAGCATAATGTACAGTGCAACCAGATGGATTACCAGCGAAATTGCTGCATTCTTAACAGGCTGTGACATATGATCCATACCCTGAAGTGCTGCATTGGTCACAGTAGACAGGCAGAAAAATACAACCGAAATTCCACCAATCTTAAGCAGCATTGCCGGAATTGTATTATCCTGCGTAAAATACAACAGATCCAGGATCGGTTTGCCAAGTGTAATAAATGCTGCTGCGCATGGAATCGCAATGATCATATTAAATCGGCTGACCAGATCAATCTTATTATGTATTTCTTTACGGCTTCCTGTCTGAATCGTAGCCACAAGACTTGGCATAAAGGATGCCGCCAATGCACTTGCAACACTCAGCGGAATATTGGTGATCGTATCATACTGTCCACTGAACATACCAAGAAGTTCAGTGTATTCTTTTTTCGGCATTCCCTGCGCTGCCATAGCATTTGTAAATACCGCCTGATCTAACAGGTTACTGATATTGTATACGGTAGCGCTTAAAATAACCGGTGCAATCGTAAAAAGCAGTACTTTTGCAATATGTTTACCACTCTCTGTACGATGTTCTGTATCATGTTTCATTTGCTTTTTGAAGCCTTTTCTAAAGACACAGAATAAAAGAATCAAAAATACCAGGGCAGCCAGTGCACCGGCAACCGTTCCCAATGTTGCACCTGCTGCTGCGTAAGCTGCTCCATAAGATTTCTTGTCTGCTCCTGATACGGAATTCTGTCCAACCTTTAATAACATGTATGCGCCAACAATACTTACGATCGCATTGATGATCTGCTCTACAGTCTGTGATACCGCCGTAGGATCATGGTTCCGAAGCCCTGGAAGAACCCACGAAATACACCAAGAAATGCAACAACCAGAATACATGGTGCCAGTACACGGAGTGCATAGACGGACAGATCCATCTTCATAATATCTGTCGCAATGAATCCTGCTCCAAAGAATACGATTGCAGTAACAATACCACCGGCTATGATCGCAAATGTCATTGCTCCACGGAAAACGCGGTATGCATTGCGGTACTGTCCGGTAGCCACTCTTGCAGATACCAATTTGGATACGGCAGTCGGCAGACTGTAAGAAGTTAACATCAGTGCCAGATTGTATACTTGAAATACCATTCCGTAGTATCCATTTCCTTCGGCTCCCATAATATTAGTCACCGGAATACGATAAGCAAGTCCGATAATTTTTGTAATTAATGCAGTGGCAGCGAGGATAGCGCCCTGCATCAGAAAGCTGTTTTCTTTTTTCTTTGACATAATCTTTTCCTCTAGCGAACGATATTCAGTGCATTTAGAATCTCATTCTGCATACGTTCCATCGTCTTACGTTCTTCCTCTTCCATATGGTCATAACCGAATAAGTGTAACATAGAATGAGCAATTAGGAAAGCATATTCTCGTTTTATTTCATGTCCGTACTCTTCTGCCTGAGCGATTACTCTGTCTTTAGAGATCACAATATCCCCAAGCAGCAGTTCTCCGGTCTCCGGATGAAAACAGTCATACTGATCTTCCAGAAAATCAAATTGTCCTGCTTCTTCGTATTCAACCATCGGAAAAGAAAGTACATCTGTCGGACGATCAATACCTCTGTGTTCTTTGTTCATCTGATGAATCTCTTCATCCGTAGTCAATAACAGATTCACCTCTGCCTCATAAGGACATTCCGCATAATCAAGTGCTGCTTCAATCACTTCTTTTGCAAGGCCCTCACAGTCGACCGGAAGCTTTACCTCGCCTTCTTCTTCATAATTTAATGTCATATTAATTTCTCCTCTTACCGTGTTCTCTGCCACGCGACTTCTTTGACTCATAATCTTCGTATGCCTTTACAATCTGCTGTACCAGTGGATGTCTAACTACATCCTTGCTGGTAAGCTTGCATACCGAGATCTCTTCAATCTTTTTGACAACATTAATGGCCACATCTAATCCGGAAGTCTGACCTGCCGGAAGATCCTTCTGCGTCGAATCTCCGGTAATAACTACCTTAGAGCCAAATCCAATACGCGTCAGAAACATCTTCATCTGCGCAGGTGTAGTATTCTGTGCTTCATCCAGGATAATAAAGGCATTGTCAAGTGTACGGCCTCGCATGTATGCAAGAGGCGCCACCTCGATCAGACCTTTTTCTGAATTCTTAAGAAAACTTTCCGCTCCCATGATCTGATACAGTGCATCATACAATGGGCGCAGATACGGATCGATCTTACTCTGCAGATCACCCGGCAGGAAACCAAGCTTCTCTCCCGCTTCAATCGCTGGTCTTGTCAGAATGATCCTCCCTACTTCGTTATTCTTAAATGCAGTAATGGCCATCGCCATTGCAAGATATGTTTTACCTGTCCCGGCAGGTCCAAGCCCAAATACGATCATCTGTTTCCGGATCGCATCTACATATTTCTTCTGTCCCAATGTCTTAGGCTTGATAGGTTTCCCCTGCAATGTATGACAGATAATGTCATCATCAATCTCAAGTACTTTACCTTCGCTCTGTTCCATAGAAAGCGCCAGTGTGTAATTCACGTTCTGTTCCTGAATCTGATTGCCACGTCTTGCAAGCGCCGTAAGCTGTTCCAGTACACTTTTCGCCTGCAGTGCCACAGTCTCTTCACCCAGAATCTTCACAGTGTCATCTCTGGCAATCAGAGTCACGTGCAATGTTCGTTCTATTTTCTTTGCAAATGCATCAAATTGTCCGAATACATTTGCCTGATGCTCAGCAGGAATATCTACTGTTGTTTCAATCATCCCCATCTGTGTTATCCTCCATAATACTGATCGGCTGAGGAACTGCTATATCAGTAATAACTGTAAGCTGTCCGAAAGCCTTGGCGCAAATGCGCCTGTGTATATTTTAACATCATTCGAGATAATTTCTACCCCTTTTTTCCCCAGAGTCTCTGTAAAATGCTGATAGTTCATGCTAAGTATCTTTTGTAGTCCTTTCCCGGTATGTTTTTTTTGCTCTATATAGTAATACCGGCCAATACGACTCCCAATCCGTACAGGAATCGAAAAATGTTCTCCAAAAGAAAAGTTCTTTTCCAGGGTGTAAATTTCCGCCTGATCTGATATTTTATCCGATTTTCCGCTGTTAAGATACAGATTTCCAATCTGGAGATATGGTTCTGCTTGCTGAAAATCATAATATATCTTTTCTGGATACTGAACGTTTTCCGTGTCTTCGTATTCCAGAATTGTCCGTGCTCTGATATCCGCATCTGCCTTTTGATACTGATAGCCTGTCGTCTCTCCGTCGTCACCAACCACAGGTACTGCGCCGCTTACAAGGATCTGTCCCTTTTCAACGGTATCCCCCTTTTTTACCAGCGGAATTCCTTTTCGTACAATCATACTTTCTATAATACCACTTCGTTCTGCAACCAGATCATTTCCATCCTGCTGCATAACTGCATAATCAGTGCCTTCATCTCCGGAATCTTCATTTTCTCTTACCCGCACATTTAATGTACTGCCATCTACCGAGACCGATACCCAGATGATTCTGTCATGGGACTTTCTCAGTAATGTGGCAATATCAGTGCAATCTACACTGGATATCAGAATACCTGGTCGTATCTTGTAATCTGCGAGGAATTCTTCCAGGGCTTCATCCGTGTATCTTCGATTACCGGTAATATCAATCTCCCAGATAAAAAGGGACATAAGATAAATAAATCCTGCCGCGCATACCGCTCCACCAAAGAGCACTTTTCTTTTCCTGTGTTGAAACAGAAAAAAAGGGAACCCATACCGTTTTATAATCACAGCACGAACTCCTGTCTTTTTTAAAATCGGTTTTAACATGCGAAAATCCGAGATACTGATATTCATTTCGTAGAAGTCCTGAACCGGCTGAATATTCCAGATATAGATGTTCCGGTGCATACAGGCATTCAAAAACCTCTCAGGTGAAAAGCCGGAGATGCGGATGCGCAGGCTTCCCCTGAAATAACCTATAACCTTTTCAATCACGTATACCCACTCCTCAGTTTTTAAATTCAACCGCAATAATTCGTCCACGTATAAGCATTTCCAGATTTGTATAGTATTCAATCCACAGATTTTTACCCTTTATGCGTACTTCACCACTCCCAGTCTGTACACGGATCAGTAATTCCGAATACTCCTGAATCCCCCTGTAATTTTCTATCGTAAGTTCCGTCCGCCCGGTCAGCGTCAAAATGGGAGCTTTTAACGCCACATCCTTTGGCATTTCTGCTGCATCGGACACGTGATCAATTAATTTATCTTTCATAAAATAAAGCCACACATAGTTTTGTAATATCCTATGCATGGCTTTCTCCGACTATTCAAATATATCATTTTGAAGCTGTATTATTTGCTCCACAACTCATCTGCGAGAGCTTTGATCTGTGCTTTTGTCTCCTCTTTTACACCTGACTTAATAGTTACGGATGTCTCCGTCCAGGTAAGATTCTTACAGCCTTCCATCATAGACTTAATATTCTTGGCTGCAACCGGAGCCCAGGAACCATTCTCAATGATACCTATTGTACGGTTCTGGAAGTTACGCTCTTTCAGCCCATCAATAAATGTCTGCATAAATGGGAAAACTCCACCATTATAAGTAATGGTTGCAAGTACCAGCTTACCATGCGAAATGCATCTTCGATACACTCTGCCATATCTTCTCTTGCAAGATCAGCAACTACTACACGTGGGCATCCATTGGCCTTCAGCTCTTCGCCAAGAAGTTCAGCTGCTTTCTTCGTATTGCCATAGACAGATGCATAAGCAATCATAACGCCTTCTGTCTCTACACCGTAAGATGACCACGTCTGGTAAAGATCCAGATAATAACCAAGATTTTCTGTCAGTATCGGTCCGTGCAGTGGACAGATCTTTTCAATATCAAGAGTGACTGCCTTCTTTAACAGAGCCTGCACCTGCGCGCCATACTTTCCAACGATTCCGAAGTAATATCTTCTTGCTTCACATGCCCAGTCTTCTTCTACATCCAGTGCACCAAATTTACCAAAGGCGTCTGCTGAAAAGAGAATCTTATCCTTGCTGTCGTATGTGACCATAACTTCTGGCCAGTGTACCATTGGTGCAAATACAAATGTAAGCTCATGACTTCCAAGTGAGAGTGTACCGTTATTCGTCACAACTTCCTGTTTGTCTGCAAGATTTAAGCCAAAGAAATTCTCGATCATCTGAAATGTCTTGGCATTACCTACAACCTTAGCCTCTGGATATGCTTCGACAAATTTTGTGATATTCGCAGAATGATCCGGTTCCATATGCTGAACTACCAGATAATCCGGTTTTCTGTCTCCGAGTATTTCCGCTACGTTAGCAAGCCATTCCTCACCGAAATTCACATCTACCGTATCCATTACTGCAATCTTCTCGTCCATGATCACATATGAATTATATGCCATACCATTCGGTACTGCAAACTGTCCTTCAAACAAATCCACCTGATGGTCATTGACGCCTGCGTAATATATATCTTCTGTTATCTTTTTCATGCTGATACAGCCTCCTTCGATTCACAATTTCTTACATCATACTGCCTCTTTCGGGAAAATGCAAGACAGTCGCATTTATTTTCCTGTCGGTTTCTGTATCTTCTTCAGTGCATCCCTGAAACGCACCCGGAATAACAGTACCGTAAATGTAATCGCAAAGAAATCTGCGATTGGTTCAGCCATATAGACTGCCATAGTCCGGTCAGAGTTCCATATCATTGGAACGATATAGATTAATGGGATCAGAAGAACGAACTTACGCACAACTGCAACAATAATGGATTCCAGTGCCTTTCCAAGTGAATTAAACGTAATCTGGCAGGATATCTGAATCCCGAACAGGAACATAACCGCCATATAGATACGAAGTGCCGGAATCGTGAATTCAATTAATTCAGCATTGGATGTGAAAATTCCGGCAAACACACCCGGTATCAGCATTACCAATGCCCAGAGTACTGCTGCATAGATCATATTGATTTTTAAAAGCAGCCAGAAGGCAGCTTT
Organism: Dorea sp. AM58-8; assembly: GCF_003464045.1. Classification (NCBI taxonomy): domain Bacteria; kingdom Bacillati; phylum Bacillota; class Clostridia; order Lachnospirales; family Lachnospiraceae; genus Dorea; species Dorea sp. AM58-8. The sequence continues at coordinate 53,756 of NZ_QSDM01000014.1, forward strand.
GACTCTTTCAGCATTGGATGCCCCATAATTGTAACTGATGATCGGCTGTGCTCCCTGAGACAATCCCTGCAGCGGAAGCATTGCAAACTGCATAACACTTGTAAGAATCGTCATAGCTCCTACTGCAATGTCCCCGCCATATCGTTGCAGAGAAGAATTGAAGCAGATAGAAATAACGCTTTCACTCGCCTGCATGATAAAGGTCGCGAGTCCAAGTGCCAGACAAGGCAAAATAATCCCAGGTATCAGGCGCAAGTTCTCTTTTCGTATGCGGATAAAACTCTTCCTGCCACATAAGAATGCAACCACCCAGATACAGGACAGTGCCTGAGAAATGATCGTTGCAAGTGCCGCTCCCCGTACATCCATATGCAGTCCAAAGATAAAGATCGGATCCAGAATGATATTACTTACAGCTCCGATTAATACAGAATACATACCTGTCTTTGCAAATCCCTGTGCGGTAATAAATGCATTCATGCCTAGAGTCAGTTCCACAAATATCGTTCCGATCGCATAAATATTCATATAGCTGGAAGCGTATCCGATGGTATTCTCGCTTGCGCCAAATGCAAGTAAGAGACCCCGGTTCCATTTTAGAAGAATCGCTGTAAGGATCAATGATACAATGATCTGTAACGCAAAACAGTTACCGAGAATCTGTTCTGCTGTATGTTGTTCTTTCTTTCCCATATAGATAGATGCCCGCGGTGCTCCACCATATCCTACCAGCGCTGCAAATGCTGATACGATCAGAATCAAAGGCATACATACGCCGACACCTGTCAGTGCTGAGGCTCCGATGCCAGGAATATGTCCAATATAAATACGATCTACGATATTATATAACATATTAATAAACTGTGCTGCCAGAGTTGGCAGTGCAAGCTTCAACAATAATTTTCCTATTGGTTCCTTTTCCAGGAAATCTTTATTTTCACTCATCGTACTCTCTCATGCTCCTTTATAAATGTTGTTATGTAAGTACTGTTTATATATGGATCTTATTTGTGATATGGTTCGTGGTTCATGATCCGATAGCTGCGGTAGATCTGTTCCAGAAGAATGACACGCATTAACTGATGTGGAAATGTCATTTTTGAAAAACTCAGTGCATAATCTGATCTTTTTAATATTACCTTGCCAAGGCCAATGGAACCACCGATGATAAATATAATATGGCTGGTTCCCTGCACGCCAAGTTTCTCAATCTTTTCTGCCATCTCCTCAGAAGTCAGCATTTTCCCGGCTATTTCCAGTGTGATCACATAAGCATCTTCCTTTATATACTTCAGGATCCGTTCGCCTTCTTTGTCCCGGATGGCATCTTCTGCGGTGTCACTTGCGTTATCTGGTGTCTTTTCATCTGCCACTTCCACAATCTCCAGTTTGCAGTAACGACTCAGACGCTTGCTATATTCTGCAATCGCATCTTTCAGATATTTTTCTTTAATCTTCCCTACAGTTATCAGTGTTATTTTCATCAAATTCTCCATTCTCATATTTTTAGCGATACAATATATTATCATAGCATCAGAAGTGAAGATAAGCAAACACTTTGAATCGTTGCAGACAAAAAAGACTGCGCAATAATACGCAGCCTTTTACAGACAATATAATTTATACTGCATGCAAATTCTTCAGTGAAATATCAAGAATTGGTGCAGAGTGAGTCAGTGCTCCGCTGGAAATGTAATCTACACCAAGTTCCGTAAGTCTTGCGATATTCTCTTTTGTCACATTACCGGAACATTCTGTCTCTGCACGTCCACCAATCATTCGGATCGCTTCTTTCATGGTATCCGTATCCATATTGTCGAGCATGATAATATCGGCACCGGCTTCTACCGCTTCTTTTACCATGTCAAGATTCTCTACCTCAATCTCAATCTTTCGTACAAATGGAGCATAGTCCTTTGCCATCTGCACTGCCTTTGTTACACTTCCGGCAGCTCCAATATGATTATCTTTCAGAAGCACACCATCTGACAGATTGTACCGATGATTATATCCGCCTCCCGTACGCACTGCATATTTTTCAAATATGCGCATATTCGGTGTCGTCTTGCGGGTATCCAGAAGCTTGATCTTTGTACCTTCCAAAAGCTTTGCTACGGAATGTGTATAGGTTGCAATGCCACTCATTCTCTGGAGATAGTTCAGTGCCACACGTTCTCCGGATAAAAGTACCCGGATATCTCCTGTGACAATTCCCATAAGTTGTCCTTCTTCAACAGCATCCCCATCTTTACAATAGAAGATCACTGCTGTCCTTTCATCCAATAATTCAAAGACACGTTTAAATACTTCCAGACCTGAAATAATACCATTCTGCTTACATATCAGCTGCACTTCACCCTTTACATATTCTTTCATAACTGAATTAGTAGTCACATCTTCACTGGATATATCTTCTTTTAATGCTTCCAGAATCAGATGATCTGCCTGCAAACGCATTGTTATTTCGTTCATACTTTTATTTCCTCATTTCTCTCAGACTTAATCTTTTCTGCAGCACGTTTGGCAAATACCAGACTCTCCAGAAGGGAGTTACTGGCAAGCCGGTTGGCTCCATGGACACCATTACAGCTGGTCTCTCCGACTGCATAAAGATGGTTCATAGACGTATGACTGTCTTTATCTACCCAGATGCCGCCCATAAAATAATGCTGCGCCGGGACTACAGGAATCCATTCTTTTGTTACATCATATCCTTCTTCCAGACAACGTTCATAGATATTCGGAAAATGTTTCATGATGATCTCTTTGTCAATATGCTCCAGAGAAAGCCATACATGAGAAGTATGATCCTTCTCCATCTGTTTCTGGATGGCTTTGGTAACTACATCTCTTGGCAGCAGTTCATCCACAAAACGTTCACCATTCTTATCATACAGGAGTGCACCCTCGCCACGGACTGACTCAGAGATCAGGAAACTTCTTCCCGGTTTTTCCGTATACAGTGTTGTCGGATGTATCTGTACATAATCCAGATGTTCCAGTTTAATATGATGTTTTTTAGAAATATCGATTGCATCTCCTGTCAAATGCGGAAAATTTGTCGAATGCTCATAACATCCTCCGATACCGCCGCTGGCAAAAATGGTATGCTCCGCATGGATTATAAGTTCTTCTCCGTCTTTTGTCTCAGCAACAATTCCTTCACATCCATCTGCATCTTCCAGAATATCCTTCATGGTCGTATATTCCAGAATCGTAATATTTTTACGTCTCTTCACCTGATGTAATAACTTTGTGGTGATTTCTTTACCAGTAATATCTTCATGAAACAAAATACGTGGTCTGGAATGTGCCCCTTCTCTTGTAAATAGAAGCTTGCCATCCTTCTGTGCAAATTCTACACCATATCCGATCAGATCACGAATAATCTCCTGTGAACTCCGGATCATAATATCTACGGACTCCTTACGGTTCTCATAATGCCCGGCTCTCATAGTATCTTCAAAATAACTGTCATAATCCTGATTATCCCGCAGGACACAGATACCTCCCTGTGCCAGGAAAGAATCACTGCTTTCCAGATCTGACTTTGTGATCAGCAGAATCTTCATATCTTCCGGAAGATTCAGTGCCGCAAAACATCCGCTGACACCTGTTCCCACAATGACTGTATCTGTATTATATTTCATCTTCATACATCTCCTTACTTGCCAAGCTCTAGCATACGCTCCAGAGGTTTCTTGGAATTCTCACGCAGACTATCTGTTACATGCACCTGATTGTCGCCTGTCTTCAGTACATGTAATACTTTTTCCAACGTGTTTTTCTTCATGTTCGGACATACAGGTACCGTCTCCGGATAGTAAAATTGTTTATCCGGATTGTTCTGTGTCAGTTTGTAATGTACTCCTTCTTCAGTACAGATAATAAACTCCTGACGGTCACTGTCCGTCGCATAATTAATAATGCCGGATGTACTTCCGATATAATCAGCAATTGCTAAAATCTCCTGTCTGCATTCTGGATGCGCAAGCACCAGTGCATCCGGATGTTCATCTTTTGCCTTCAGCACCTCGTCTGCTTCCATGCGTTCATGGGTTGGACAGAATCCCTCGTTGAAGATAAAATGCTTCTCCGGAACCTGATCTGCTATGTAATGAGCCAGATTCCTGTCAGGAATAAAGTATATATTCTTGTTTGGCAGTTTCTTTACAATCTTAACTGCATTCGCAGATGTCACGCACACATCTGAATACTCCTTTAATTCAGCTGTGGAATTGATGTAGCAGACAACTGCCACATCTTCGTAAGTCTCACGCACTTTTTTAATACGATCAATATCTGCCATATGAGCCATCGGACAATCGGCCTGCAGATCTGGCATAAGCACCGTTTTCTCTGGATTGAGAATCTTTGCACTCTCTCCCATAAAGGATACTCCGCAGAATACGATTGTCTTAGCGGTAAGTTCTGTAGCCACACGGCTCAGATAAAAAGAATCTCCTATATAGTCTGCGATGTCCTGCACTTCCGGTCTCACATAGTAATGTGCAAGGATGACTGCATCTTTTTCTTTTTTTAATTTCTTGATCTCGTCTGTAATATTCATCTCAGTTTCCTCCTGTTTACAGCTACACTGTTGACAATTATAGCACATGTATCAACATGTGACAAGACAGTTGTAAACTACAAATATATGACAAAATCTAAAATATTATTTCAAGAAACAAATAAGGAGACTATATTTCTATAATCTCCTCAAAATCATCGTAATCTTTCAGTATTTAGTTTGTTTTATTTCTGTGACAGATATTCATGAATACCCTTCGCGCCTGCTTTTCCGGCACCCATAGCAAGGATAACTGTAGCTGCTCCGGTCACAGCATCGCCGCCTGCGAATACGGCAGCCTTGGATGTCTGTCCATTTTCTTCTTCAGCTACAATACATCTTCTTCGGTTGGTCTCAAGTCCCTCCGTTGTAGATGCGATCAATGGATTTGGAGAAGTACCAAGTGCCATGATAACTGTATCCAGTTCAATCTCATACTCAGATCCTTCGATCGGTACCGGACGTCTTCTGCCAGATGCATCTGGTTCACCAAGTTCCATTTTGATTACTTTCATGCCTTTTACCCATCCGTTATCATCGGTAAGGATCTCTACCGGATTGGTCAACAGATTGAAGATAATGCCTTCTTCTTTTGCATGATGGACTTCTTCTGCTCTTGCCGGAAGCTCTGCCTCACTTCGACGATATACGATATGTACATCTGCGCCAAGACGAAGCGCTGTCCTGGCTGCATCCATCGCTACGTTACCACCGCCGACTACAGCTACTTTCTTACCAGCTGCAATTGGTGTGTCATAATTATTATCAAAAGCTTTCATCAGATTACTTCTGGTCAGATACTCATTTGCGGAGAATACTCCATTCGCTGTCTCACCAGGAATTCCCATAAACATCGGAAGACCTGCACCTGATCCAATAAATACAGCTTCGAAGTTTTCCTCTTCCATCAGCTGATCAATTGTAGTTGATTTACCAATCACTACATTGGTCTCAAATTTAACACCAAGCTCTTTGACTTTTTCGATCTCTTTCTTAACAACTTTTTCTTTTGGAAGACGGAATTCCGGGATACCATATACCAGTACTCCACCCAGCTCATGAAGCGCTTCAAATACCGTTACTTCATAACCAAGTTTTGCAAGATCACCAGCACATGTAAGTCCGGATGGACCGGAACCGATCACAGCCACCTTATGACCATTTGTCTTCTCTGCTTTCTTAGGCTTGATATCATGCTCCAGTGCATAATCTGCTACAAAACGCTCCAGCTTACCGATAGATACAGCATCACCTTTAATGCCGCGGATACATTTACATTCACACTGTGATTCCTGAGGACATACACGACCACAGATTGCCGGCAGTGCAGAAGATTCACCGATGACCTGATAAGCACCTTCGATATCTCCATCTTTTACTTTGGATATAAATCCAGGAATATTGATTGATACCGGACAGCCCTGAATACATCTTGCATTTTTACAGTTCAGACATCTGGTTGCTTCTTCCATTGCCTCTTCTTTATTATATCCATAACATACTTCTTCAAAATTAGTTGCACGTACTTTTGCATCCTGTTCTCTGACAGGAATTCTCTTTAACATATCAGCCATTAGTTGTCACCTCCGCAATTACCGCATCCGCCATGATGTGTATTACCCTCCTGCAGCTTCAGTAAAGCACGGCCTTCCTGCGTCTTATACATCTGCTGTCTCTTCATGGCATTATCAAAGTCTACCAGATGTCCGTCAAATTCCGGTCCATCCACGCAGGCGAATTTCACTTCATCGCCTACCAGGAGACGACAGGCACCACACATACCAGTTCCGTCTACCATGATCGGGTTCATGCTAACAACAGTCGGGATTGCAAGCTTTTTAGTAAGGAGACATACGAATTTCATCATGATCATCGGTCCAATAGCGATACAGACATCGTAATGATTGCCCTGCTCTACCAATTCCTCTACCATAGTGGTAACCATTCCGGCATGTCCGTAAGAACCGTCATCTGTACATGGATAGTAATTACCGGATACCGCACGCATCTCATCCTCCAGAATCAACAGGTCTTTATTCTTAGAACCAATGATTACATCAGCATCAATACCGTGTTCTTTCAGCCATTTTACCTGCGGATATACCGGTGCAGCACCTACACCACCGCCTACAAACAGGATCTTCTTCTTTTTCAAGCTCTCAATATCTTCTTTTACAAATTCAGAAGGACAGCCAAGTGGTCCGGTAAAATCACGGAACGCATCTCCTTCTTTTAATTCAGCAAATTTTCTTGTAGATGCGCCAACTGGCTGGAATACGATAGTAATCGTACCTGCTTCTCTGTCGTAATCGCAGATGGTCAGCGGGATACGTTCTCCTGTCTCATCTATTTTTACAATAACGAACTGTCCAGGCTCGCAATGTCTTGCCACACGAGGAGCTTCTACGACCATCAGATAGATATTCTCGTTCAGCTTCTCGGCTTTCTGTATCTTGTACATCTTGTTTCCTCCTGTCTATTGATTTTACTAATAATGATAATGTATACATCTGAAATTTTCAAGGAAAGTTTACAAAAAGAAAGCAGATTCCCTGAAATTGCCTGAATTTACAGAATCTGCTTTCCTGAATTTCTGAAATTTAGAAGTCTACTTCTGTACCATAATATGTACACTCAAACAGTTTTTTCATTGTCTCCGGATCGATAGTTCTTGGATTAGATCCTGTACATGCATCACCGACTGCAAGCTCTGCAATCTTATCAATCTTTTCTTTAAATTCATCCTCATTGATTCCAAATTCTTTCAAAGTCTTTGGAATATTGAGTTTTACATTGAACTCATCAATCTTCTCACACAGACTGTTGATCAATGCTTTTTCAGATATTCCTGCCAGTCCCATTCTACGTGCGATCTCGGCATAACGCTTAGCGGCTATCGGATCCTTGGCGTTGTATTTTATAACATATGGCAAATAAATCGCATTGGCACATCCATGCGGAATATGTCCGGTAGAGAATGCAGCACCCGTCTTGTGCGCCATAGAATGAACAATGCCAAGTAAAGCGTTAGAGAATGCCATACCTGCAAGACACTGTGCGTAATGCATCTGTTCTCTCGCTACCTTGTCACATTTATAGGATGCCGGCAGATAATCAAGAACCATCTCGATTGCCTGCAATGCAAGCGGATCTGTGAATGGACAATTAAGTGTAGATACATACGCTTCAATCGCATGTGTCAATGCATCCATTCCGGTGTAAGCAACCTGTTTGATTGGAAGTCCCATAACCAGTTCCGGGTCAACAATTGCCACATCAGGTGTAATATTAAAGTCAGCCAGCGGATATTTTACTCCGGTCTCATAATTTGTAATTACAGAGAATGCCGTAACCTCTGTAGCTGTACCAGATGTAGAAGGAATTGCACAGAATTTTGCTTTCTGACGCAGTTCCGGGAAATTAAACGGAATACAAAGTGCTTCAAATGTGGTATCCGGATACTCATAGAAAGCCCACATAGCTTTGGCTGCATCAATCGGTGATCCACCACCCATTGCTACGATCCAGTCTGGTTGGAACTTACGCATTGCTTCGGCACCTTTCATAACTGTCTCAACAGACGGATCAGGTTCTACACCTTCAAAAAGTTCAACTTCCATTCCGGCATCTTTCAGATAATCGACTGCTTTGTCAAGAAATCCCTGTCTTCTCATAGAACCTCCGCCAACTACAAGAATTGCTTTTTTACCTTTTAGGTTCTTAAGCTCCTCCAGGCAACCCATTCCATGGTATACGTCTCTAGGTAATGTAAATCTGCTCATAATTAATTGCTCCTTTGTATAATGGATTACTTTTTTACATTCACATTATACGACCGTTATTTATTTAACACAATAGTTAAATAAATAACGGATTGTACTTTTTTACGCACAATCCGTTTATATTGCATTGGATATTATTCTATTCAGTCCGTTCGTAATTACGAGTAGTAACACCACTCAAACGTCCTTTTCCATTCACAAGAACCGCTTTGAAAATGGTTGTTCCTTCTGGCATAGAGATCGGATCCGTATATTCTTCCGAATCTTCATCTGGGGTAGATCCATCTGTTGTATAGTAAGCTGTATAGCCGTCCGGCACAACAATACTGATCTTTGTATCGGTATCATACTGACCGGTAGACGGAGATACAGCAGGTGCATCTTCGATTGGCAGTTCTACTTCATAAGTCTTACTTACGGTAAGACTTGGAATGCCGTTCGCATTGACAGATACTGCTTTGATTTCTGTCTCACCCTCAGAGATCTGAATTGGTTTTTCGTATTTGATACGAGTTTTAGATGAAAATGGATCACTTCCATCATCGGTATAATAGATATTCTTCTCCGTTGTAGTCAATGAAAGCTGCTGAACATCGTCAAAACTTTCACTGTCATCCAGGCTGAATTCTGGTGATTCTGACGCGTATTCCGTAAGCTGATCAGCCACACTGGACTTAGCCCCGTCTAATATTAACGGAATTTCGCCCTGATTCTTAGTATCTTCATAGAATTTAAAACATGCCTTATATACATCAACACTATCCGAATATTTATCTACCGCACTTAACAGGATTTCTTCCGCCTTGCCACTCTCATTCTGCTCAATATACAGTTCAGACAATCCCTCATATGCTTCTGCTTTCTTAGGCTTCTTCTTAATAGCTTTCTTAAACTGTGTTTCCGCTTCCGTATAATCTTTACTGCTCAGTGCTTTATAACCTTTCTTCACATAACCATTATACGAAAACTGATACATGATCAATCCAGCGATCACAAGAATCACAAGAAAAATACCGGTAAGAAGCAGTGCTCTTTTTCTCTTTTTCTTCTTCAGAGCTTTTTTCCTGGCAACACGTCTCCTGCGCTCTTCCTGCGGAGTAAGTTGTCTTCTGGATCTGTCCTCTCTTTCAGGTCGACGTTGTCCGGACGAAGTCCTACGCTGACCGGATGAAGTCCTGCGAGAAGACTGACCTCCACGTGTACCGGAATTTCTTCTCGCTGTTGGTATCGTGCTTGTCTGATAATCATAGTCATCAAGTGGTGTGTCAGAACCATCGATTGCACCTTTCACCTGTGCAGCAAGCACATCGTCTAAAGGATTGTAATCCGGTACAATGCGTATCTCTGCCCCACATTCTTCACATCTAAGCGCGCCCTCCGGCATCTCTGCACCACAGCGTCTGCATCTCATGTTCTACTCTACCTCCTGACCCTTCGCTGCTTCTACACAATTGTACATCAGCATAGCGATTGTCATAGGACCAACTCCACCTGGTACCGGAGTAATTGCTGATACTTTATCTTTTATATCATCAAAGTCCACATCACCACATAACTTGTTTTCTTCGTTACGATGCATACCTACGTCAATAACTACCGCACCTTCTTTCACATAGTCTGCTGTGATGAATTTCGGTTTGCCGATGGCAACTACAAGGATATCAGCTCTTCCTGTAACTTCTTTCAGATCTTTGGTCCTGGAGTGCGTGATCGTAACTGTTCCATTTTCACGAAGAAGCAGAATAGACATCGGTTTGCCTACAATGTTACTTCTTCCTACAACCACACATTCTTTTCCTTCTATTTCAATTCCGGAGCGTTTCAGAAGCTGGATGATTCCCGCCGGTGTGCAGGATACAAAGCCTGGTTCTCCGATACAGAGTCGTCCTACGCTTTCCGGATGAAATCCGTCCACATCTTTATCCGGTGAAATCGTACGGATAATCGTATCTGCATTAATATGCTTTGGAAGCGGAAGCTGTACCAGAATACCATGTACATTATCATTCTCGTTCAATTCTTTTACTAACTTCACCAGTTGATCTTCTGTAGTCTCTTCAGGAAGCTCGTAAGAAAGTGATTCGATTCCTACATAGGCACATGCTCTTTTTTTATTACGTACATAAATGCTGGATGCAGGATCATCTCCACCTGAATTACTGCCAGGCAGGTCTCCACACCCTGTTTCTTCAATTCTTCAACGGTTACCTTCAACTCATCCTTGATCTCGGTAGAGATTTTCTTTCCATCAATCAATAACGGCATAATTCCAATTCCCCTTATATTTATATATTATGATGTTGGGGTCAAAAGCCCCAACTATGATGCCTGCGGATTGTTCCGTGCTATGCACTCCCACAATCCTCCCAATTATTCGCATATCGTGGGATTAATATCCCACTTTTAGGCTCATATTGGGGCGGGTCCCAAGGTCTAAGTCCACTTATGAGCGAGCTCATGTGGATTTAGATCTTTTGACTCTGGCATCATATTATATACTTTTTTAGAACAATCCTGTGATCTGACCAGCTTCAGTTACGTCAATATTATTGGCAGCCGGAACCTTCGGAAGTCCAGGCATCGTCATAACAGCTCCTGTCAGTGCTACTACAAATCCTGCACCTGCACTTACATAAGCTTCACGGATATGTATATCAAAATCTGTCGGTCTGCCAAGCTTCTTAGCATCATCAGACAGTGAATACTGATTCTTTGCCATACAGACAGGCATGTTGCCAAATCCCATCGCTTCAATCTTGGCGAGTTGTTTGGCTGCCTTAGGCTCAAAGATCACACCTCTTGCACCATAGATTTCTTTAGAGATAGTCTCAATCTTTTCCTGCAGAGACAGACCGTCCTCATACAGCGGATGGAAATGACTTTCCTTGTTCTCCAATGTTTCAAGTACTTTTTCAGCAAGAGCGATACCGCCCTCTCCACCTTTTTCCCATACCTCAGAAAGAGCAAATTCACAGCCTCTCTCTTCACAGAATCTGCGGATATATTCATTCTCTGCATCCGTATCTGTCACGAAAGAATTCAGCGTAACAACTACCGGTACATCATATTTCTGAATATTCTCAATATGTTTTTCCAGATTCACAATACCTTTTGCAAGCGCTTCCAGGTTCTCATCAGAAAGCTGATCTTTTGGTACTCCGCCATTATACTTCAATGCGCGCACTGTTGCAACCAATACTACTGCATCCGGCTTCAGACCGGACATACGACATTTGATGTCCATAAATTTTTCAGCACCAAGATCTGCACCAAATCCAGCTTCCGTAATCGTAATATCTGCCAGTTTCAATGCCATTCTGGTAGCACGTACACTGTTACATCCGTGGGCAATATTGGCAAATGGTCCACCGTGTACAAGCGCCGGTGTATGCTCCAGCGTCTGGATCAGATTTGGTTTGATAGCATCTTTTAAAAGTGCTGTCATTGCTCCGGTTGCCTGTAAATCATCTGCTGTTACAGGATCACCCTGGAAGTTATATGCTACGATAATGCGTCCCAGTCTTGCTTTCAGATCCTTTATATCTTCTGCAAGACAGAGAATAGCCATGATCTCAGAAGCAACTGTAATTACAAAATGATCCTCTCTTACCATTCCATCCGTCTTGTTACCAAGTCCGACTACAATATTACGCAGATTACGGTCATTCATATCTACACAACGTTTCCATACCACCTGGCGTGGATCAATGCCCAGCGCATTACCCTGCTGAATATGATTATCCAATAATGCTGCAAGCAGATTATTCGCTGAAGTGATTGCATGAAAATCTCCTGTAAAATGCAGGTTCAGATCTTCCATCGGCACAACCTGTGCATATCCGCCACCGGCAGCTCCTCCTTTAATACCGAAACATGGTCCGAGCGATGGCTCACGAAGTGCAATAATAGCTTTTTTATTCATCTTGGCAAATGCTTCACCAAGTCCTACTGTAGTAGTAGTCTTACCCTCGCCTGCTGGAGTAGGATTGATCGCTGTTACAAGAACAAGCTTGCCGTCTGGGTTATCCTTTATCTTATCATATAAATCATCCGAAAGTTTTGCCTTATACTTACCGTATAATTCCAGATCGTCTTCCTCAATTCCGATCGATGCGGCTACATCTCTGATATGGCTCATTTCTGCTTCCTGTGCGATTTGAATATCTGTTTTCATGTTCTTCATCCTTTCTTTCCTTCATTAGTGTCCAGTAACTATATTAAACATACTCTTCTATGTACTGTTCAAACTCTTCCATAGACATGAGTACCTTTCTTGGCTTTGTTCCCTCTTCCGGTCCAACCACACCTGCTTCACAGAGCTGATCCATAATTCTTGCGGCACGGTTAAAGCCGATCTTGAACATCCGCTGTAACATTCCAATAGACGCCTTTTCTTTGTCGATGATCAGCTTACCTGCATCTACAAAATAGGCATCTCGTTCGCTTGCACTGTCACTGCCAGACATCATATTTCCAGCGGCAGCGCTGGAATTCATGTGTTCTACCACTTCCTGGCTGTAAGCAGCATCTCCATTGTGATCTTTCAGATAATCGGTTACCTTCTGAACCTCCTTGTCCGAAACAAATGCTCCCTGCACACGGACCGGTTTCTGATAACCGCTCGGATAAAAGAGCATATCACCCTTTCCGAGGAGTTTCTCAGCTCCGTTCATGTCAATGATCGTCCTTGAATCCACACCCGATGATACAGAAAATGCAATTCTGGACGGCATATTGGCTTTAATCAGACCAGTAATGACATTAACAGACGGTCTCTGAGTTGCAAGTACCAGGTGAATGCCGGCTGCTCTTGCAAGCTGGGCCAGACGACAGATAGATTCTTCCACCTCACCTGGTGCCACCATCATCAGATCGGCAAGTTCGTCCACAATGATTACAATCTGCGGCATAGTGTCCGGCTTATTGCCGTTCTCATCCGGTTCCAGCCGACTTACTTTCTCATTATATCCTTTCATATCACGGACTTGATGCTCCGCAAATGCCTGATAACGTCTTGTCATTTCCGCAACTGCCCAATTAAGAGCTCCTGCAGCTTTCTTCGGGTCTGTTACTACAGGAATCATCAGATGCGGAATGCCATTGTATACACTTAATTCTACTACTTTCGGATCCACCATGATCAGTCGCACCTGATCTGGTGATGCTTTATATAAAATACTCATGATCAATGTATTGATACACACAGATTTACCGGAACCGGTCGCTCCTGCGATCAGAAGATGCGGCATCTTGGCAATGTCAGCCACAACACATCTTCCTGCAATATCCCGGCCTACCGCAAAGGATACATTTGATGCACTGTTTTTAAATTCAATCGACTCCAGAAGATCCCGCAGCATAACTGCAGAATTTTCTTTATTTGGTACTTCGATACCCACCGCTGCTTTTCCTGGGATCGGTGCTTCAATACGAATATCCGCAGCCGCAAGATTCAACTTGATATCATCAGCAAGTCCTACAATCTTGCTGACTTTCACACCCTGCTCCGGCTGAAGCTCATATCTGGTAACAGATGGTCCACAACTTACATTGGTAACCGTTACATTCACGCCGAAACTGTGCAGTGTATCCTGCAGCTTTCCGGCGGTTTCGCGAAGATGTGTATCCGAATCCCCACCGCCTTTTTTACCTCTTGTAAGCAACGAAAATGGAGGCGTATGATAAGTCTCATTCTTAACTTCATTTTCTGAAACTGCCTGAGCTACGCTTGCAGTCTCCTGAGCAATCGCATCTGCCCCTGCCTTTTTCCTGCTTCTCTTTGCCAGAGCTTTGGACTCCGCTAAAGATTCCACAGCCGAATCAGTATCAAATGGATCCGGCAGATCGTCTGGCTGCGCAGCCATCTCCGGCTGTGTCCTGTTAATCACCAGATCCTGTGTATCTTTCGTGTTTGGCTGAACTGCTGACGGAATATCGGTCTTAAGTTCGTCAGCTTTCATCTCTTTCATCTCCGGAGATCTTCCGCTCAATGTTGTATCAAAAGATACTCCCTCCACGTGACGGTCTTTTCTCTTTGATGCAGTCTTCTTTTCTGCTTTAGCCTGTTCCAGTTCTTTTTCTTCTCTGGCTGTGCGTCGTTCTTCTCTGCGTCTTGCAGATGCCTCGCGCCTTCTGGTATTGGACTCTTTTGCATGTGAATAAGCGCGATCGCTCTGCTTCTTTACACCTTTGAGAACGGAACGCCCAGTGATGATCACTATTCCAATGATCATCATAATAATCAAAATCACATATGTACCTGCCACTCCGAGAGCCGGTGACAGGGTGTCTGCAAGCGATCCTCCGACAGTACCTCCCGCATCACTGATCAATTCAAATAAACCACATAAAATCAGGAAACAGATCACAGCTGCGCCGGATTTCCAGTATGCGATACGATTATGCTTGTTCGATACCAGAAATGCTGTTACTCCAAATAGCAGAAAAGGTACAAGATACGCACCTGCACCAAAGCTTTCCATCAAGAAAGCCGAAGCTGACGCCCCAAGTGTTCCACCAAATCCAAAATTACTGATCAGAAGAAGTATGCTGACAGCCAGCACGATCCATATAATTATTTCATCAATTACAAAATTCTCTCCCGCTTTCTTCGTTGTCTTCCCGGTGGTCTTTTTAGACGTACTTTTCTTCTTAGACTTCGAAGCCATATAATCCCCCCTGTTTCGCGTATCGTATCTATAGGCATATCATCACAAAGTATAGATACACATACTATTTAAAGTATATCATTTTTACAAGAGACTGTCATTATTTAATTATCCATTTTCTGTTCCATTTTCATCGATCATTTGATGCAGTTTCGCCAGTGCTTCTTTTAATCCTCCCACTTCATCAATGAGACCGACTGCAACTGCTTCCGGGCCTTCCAGCATTGTTCCCACATCTTTGACAAGCTGTGTTGGATTCAGCATCAGTTCTTCAATCCTATCCTGCGTCATATGGGAATGGTTTGAGAGAAATGCCGTAATCCGATCCTGCGTTTTTACCATATTGCGGAAACTCTGTTCTACCCCGATGAACATTCCATTGGATCTTACCGGATGGATGATCATGGTTCCACTTGGTACAATAAAAGAATAATCAGCTGCTACTGCAAGAGGACCACCGATAGAATGGCTTCCTCCGAGCACCAACGACACCGTAGGCTTACTGAGAGACGCGATCATTTCTGCAATCGAAAGTCCTGCTTCCACATCGCCACCCAGAGTATTTAACAGAATCAGCAGACCATCTATCTCACAACTGTCTTCTATTTCCGCAAGCATGGGAAGCAAATGCTCGTATTTGGTTGCCTTTGTGCTTCCGCTGACCGCATCATGTCCTTCTATCTCTCCGATGATTGTGATTAATTTAATTCTGTGGTGCGCACGACTTTCATCAAGATCCAGTGAACCGGTTTCTTTGATCTCTGCTTTTTTCTCCTGCTTTTCTTCATTTTTCTGCATATAAAAACACCTCCATACCCTTTAGTATGGAAGTGTTATATAGTTCTTATTCATGTATACAGGATTCTTATACCTGTTCCAGTGCCTGTTCTACATCAGCGATAATATCATCAGCATTCTCGATACCTACACTGAAACGAATCAAATCCGGCTGTACCCCGGCTTCCATCAATTCCTGATCATTCATCTGGCGATGTGTGTGACTTGCCGGATGCAGTACACAACTCCTTGCATCTGCCACATGAGTTACGATCGCAACCATTTTCAGGCTGTCCATCATCTTCACTGCGCTGTCACGTCCGCCTTTCAGACCAAATGTAAGCACACCGCATGTTCCGTTTGGCATATATTTCTGAGCCAGTTCATACTGAGAATCACCTTCCAGTCCCGGATAGTTAACCCACGCCACCTTTTCATGTCCCTGCAGATATTTCGCAACCTTCAATGCGTTCTCACAATGACGAGGTACACGAAGATGTAATGTTTCGAGTCCCAGATTCAGCAAAAATGCATTCTGCGGTGCCTGGATAGAGCCAAGGTCACGCATCAGCTGTGATGTAGCTTTTGTTATGTATGCAGCCTTGCCGAATTTCTGTGTATACACGATGCCATGGTAGGTCTCATCCGGTGTGGTGAGTCCTGCAAATTTGTCACCGTAAGCTTCCCAGTCAAAATTACCACTGTCTACGATCACACCACCTACACAAGTCGCATGTCCGTCCATATATTTGGTAGTTGAATGTGTTACAATATCCGCACCCCATGCAAATGGTCTGCAGTTGATCGGTGTGGCAAATGTATTATCTACAATAAATGGTACACCGTGCGCATGTGCTGCTTTGGCAAACTTTTCAAAATCAAGAACAACCAGTGCAGGGTTTGCAATAGATTCACCAAATACAACCTTTGTATTATCACGAAACGCGGCATTCAAATCTTCCTCACTGCAGTCCGGCTCAACAAAAGTAGCCTCAACGCCCATCTTCTTGATGGTGTGAGCGTAAAGATTATAAGTACCGCCGTACAGTGCAGATGCACATACAATATGATCTCCTGCTTCCACAATATTCATGATCGCATAGAAATTAGCTGCCTGTCCCGATGAAGTAAGCATTGCTGCCACTCCACCCTCCAGATCACAGATCTTTGCAGCTACCGCATCATTGGTCGGATTCTGCAACCGTGTATAAAAATATCCGCTCTCTTCCAGGTCAAAAAGTCTTCCCATCTGGTCACTGGAATTATATTTAAATGTTGTACTCTGATAGATTGGCAGAACTCTTGGCTCTCCATTGCCCGGTTTATATCCTGACTGAATACACTTAGTTTCAATCTTGTAATCACTCATCCTCTCGATGCCTCCTTTTATCCTTTATCCATAATTATTCATCCCAGTTATGATATACATCCTGTACATCATCGTCATCATCCAACAGATCCAGGGTTTTCTGAATATTCTGAATATCCTTAGGATCAGTAAGTTCTACATAAGTCTGCGGAATCATGGTTACTTCTGCAGACGCCATATGAATTCCTGCTTCTTCAAGTGCTTCACGCACCTCACTGAAATCATCTGGATCCGTCAGAATCTCAAAGCTGTCATCTTCCTCAGCAAAGTCTTCTGCACCTGCATCCAGTGCCTGCATCATAAGATCATCGGCATCTCCATCGTATTCTTCCTTATCTACAATAATCTGTCCCTTACGGTCAAACATAAAAGATACACATCCCGGTGTACCTACGTTGCCATTACCTTTTGTAAATGCACTCTTAACATTAGATGCCGTACGGTTCTTATTATCTGTCAGTGTCTCGACTATAATTGCCGTACCATTCGGACCGTAACCTTCGTATGTAATATGTTCGTAATCTGCTGATCCGCCTTCGCCTGCAGCTTTTTTAATATTTCTCTCAATCGTGTCATTTGGCATATTGTTAGATTTAGCCTTTGCGATAACATCACGCAGACGGCTGTTGTTAGCCGGATCAGCGCTTCCACCTTCTTTTACCGCTACTGCAAGCTCTTTACCGATTTTTGTAAAAATCTTACCTTTTGCAGCATCATTTTTTTCTTTTTTATGCTTAATATTGGCAAATTTTGAATGTCCTGACATCTTCTTCTCTCCTTATCTTCTATTAGTTCGCATACATTTTATTCTATCATGCATATTACATTTTTTCAATCTTTACTGATTGAATCGCATTATTGTCTACTTCCAGCACTGTAAACAGATATCCTTCATAAAGTACTGTGCTGCGCTCATCCTCTCCGGGGATTCTGTCAAGCTGATGGATCAGAAATCCGTTTAACGTCTCATACTCTTCCTTATCAAAATGAATATTCAGCAGATCTTCCAGATCCTCCAGGTCAGTAAAGCCATTGACTTCATAGGATCCATCTGCCTGTACTTCGATATCCTCTTCCTCTTCATCGTATTCGTCCATAATATTACCTACGATTTCTTCCAGAATATCTTCCATAGCTACCAGCCCTGAAGTCTGTCCATACTCATCAATGACGATTGCAATATGATTATTTCCTTCCTGCATTCTGCGGAACAGTGTATCTATGCTCTTGGTTTCAGGTATGTAATCTACCGGACGGATATACCCTTTCAGTTCTTTGATCGGACGATTGCGGTTGGCTTCGGTAAAATAACACGTCATAGCATCCCGAAGATGAATGGTTCCTATAATCTCATCAATATCCTCCCGATATACCGGGAATCTGGAAAAACGTTCTCCCAGCATAAACTTGAGTGCAGTTTCCAGTGTTTCCTCTTCATCGATACCCACAATATCACGTCGGTGTGTCATAATGTCTTTTGCATCCTTATCAAGATAGCGGACAATATTGCGGATCAGTTTCATTGCCTGACTTCCGACTTCTTCTGTCTCGCCTTCTTCTCGAAATATCTGTCTCATCCGATGAAACAAACTTCGTTCTTCCATATCCATACTCCTTTTTATGTATGAAGCGCAAGGCTGACCCTTATCGCTTCATCAACGCTTCTCATTCGTTCTTTATCCAGATGACCGATCATATCTTTTAGCCTCTGCTTATCAATCGTTCTTATCTGTTCCAACAGAATTACAGAATCCTTCATGATCTGACATCGCCTGGAATCAATCTCAATATGCGTAGGCAACTTTGCTTTATTCATTCTGGATGTAATCGCTGCGCAAATGACAGTCGGACTGTATCTGTTACCTACGTCATTCTGTATGATCAGCACCGGCCTGATGCCTCCCTGTTCCGAGCCGACTACCGGGCTGAGGTCAGCATAATAAATATCTCCACGTTTTACCTGCACCTGTTTTCACTCTCCATATTTCTGATAAAAACAGTATTTCCATCTTTTTTCAGATGTATTCTATTGCAGTTCTTCATTCGATATATTTATGCGAAATAATCAATCTGCTCTATGACTTTTCCATCTTTCAGAAATTCTCTCGGTATTCTCTTACCCAAGTCACAAACAAATTCATAGCTGAAACGACCGGACAGATCACTGAGCGTCTCTACCGGAAGGTAATTGTCTCCGTCCCGACCGATAAGTACCACGCGGTCTCCATATGCCACATTTTCAATTTCTGTACAATCTACCATAAACTGATCCATACAGATTCGTCCGAGGATCGGGGCTTTCTTGCCATGGATCAATACAAAGCCTTTATTAGACAGACTTCTCGGATATCCATCTCCATATCCTACCGGTACAGTTACAATCTTGGTCGGACGTTCGGTCACAAACGTACCGCCATAACTTACCGGAACTCCTGCCTCTACCCATTTCACATGGGAAACATGACTGATCAGTTCCATAGCTGGTTTCAGATGTACATGCTGCTGATCTACTTCGTCTGAGGGATACAGGCCATAAGTAGAAATACCTGATCTTACAATATCCATATAGGTCTCTGGCAAATCAAGAATCGCCGCACTGTTTGCACAGTGATAATGCTTAAATGTGACATTTCTGTCCTCCAGTGCTTTACGCATCCACAGATAGCGCTCCAACTGTTTATGGGCATAAGCTTTGTCTACTTCATCTGCTTTGGAGAAATGTGTATACATTCCTTCCATCTCAATGCCTGGAAGCTTTGCAATCTCTGCGATTGTATCTGCATTCTCCTCATCGATCTGGAATCCAAGTCTCGACATTCCAGTGTCTAATTTGATATGGACGTACGCTGTCTTTCCAAGCTTTACTGCTGTCTCAGAAATCTGCTCTGCGATTTCTTTCGTATAACAGGTGAAACGGATCTCATGTTCAATTGCTTCTGCCTGCTGTGATGGAAAAACAGGACCCAATACAAGTATCGGTTTCCTAATACCGTTTGCACGCAGAATCACACCCTCATCCGGTGTGGCTGTAGCAAATCCCCACAAGTAGTTTTTTTTCTCCAGATCACATGCGATTGGTACCGCCCCGTGACCGTAGCCATCCATCTTGACAACAGCCATGATCTTAGTCGCATCACCAACCGTTTCATGCATCTGATCCATATTATATTCTATGGCGTCCAGATCAATTCTGGCACACACTCTTGTATATTCTTTCATCATTTTTCCGCCTTCCAGTTTTCTGTCATTTGGATCGCTGATCCAAGTGCATCAGCAAGATCCCTCGCCAATACACTATAGCACCCCATTTCATTTCTTGCAATATCTCCCGCAAGTCCATGGAGATAAACTCCAAGAACAGCGGCATCATAATTATCGCATCCCTGCACCATAAGTCCGCCAATAATTCCGGCCAGCACATCTCCGGAACCTGCTTTTGCCATTGCAGCATTTCCGGTAAGATTCACATACATTCTTCTGCCCTTTGCTCCCACAAAAGTACGTGCATCTTTTTGTACCAGAGTAACATCTAAAGTTCTTGCCGTCTGTTCCAGGACCTCTCTTCGATGCATTTGTATCTCGTTGACAGGCCGTCCTGTTAATCTGGATAATTCCTTCAAATGTGGAGTCAGTACATAATTGCCTTCTGCCAGCAGGTCCTTCCATTCCGGATGCGTCGCCAATATATTAATTCCGTCCGCATCAATCAGACATGGCACATTTATTTCTTTCAAAACGGTATTTACAATCAGATCTGCTACATCAGATCTTCCAAGACCTGATCCTATACAGACTGCATCAGCCCACTCCAGTACCGACAGAAGACTTGCTTCGTCATATTCCGTATATGTTGTGATAATAGCTTCCGGAATCAGCTGCTGTAAAATACTTCGGTTATCTTCAGTGGTATAAATGCGTACGAGTCCTGCTCCCATGCGATAAGCAGCACAGGCGCTTAAGAATGCAGCTCCTGCCATTCCACTGCTTCCGGCAATTAATAATAATTTTCCAAATGTACCTTTATGCGCATATGGCGGACGTTCAGGCAGAAGTTTGGCAATATCACTCATTTCTAATGCATATGCAGTATCCAGCTGTTCCTTTACTGTAAAACTGTCAATTCCGATATCTGTCACGCAGACTTTTCCGGTATACAATGCACCGGGAAACAGAAACAGACCCAGCTTTCGATCCTGGAATGTTACGGTTGCATCTGCCTGAAACGCTTCACCGAATACACGTCCATCCGTAGCTGAGATACCGGACGGAATATCAACCGCGAGTTTCCGTCCCGATGACATATTCATATGTTGAAGTATTTCCAGATAGTGTCCTGTAATCTCACGATTCAATCCTACACCAAACAATGCATCAATTACAATGCTGTAATCATTATCCTGCCATTCTGTGAGAAGAATTCCTCCACGCTGTTCGAACTGATCCATCTGATATATACACTCTTCTGTTCGGCTTGTCATCCGTCCGGCAAATACTGCTGTCACCTGGCAGCCTTTCTCTTTCAGAATGCTTCCAATAGCAAAGCCATCGCCTCCGTTATTTCCTGATCCACACACAATGCATACATGTGTCAGCGGCCACTTTTGTTCTTCTATATAATCAGTACAGGCTGCAGCAGCCCGTTCCATCAGTGTTCTGGATGAAACTCCCAGATCCTGTATAGTATGACTGTCCGCACTTTTCATCTGTTCCGCATTTAATAAATACTGCATATACTTCCTTTCTGCCTTAGGCGCAGATCACTGCAAAAAAAACGACGTGTAAAGAAGTCTGCTTTCACAGCCCGCATTACACGCCATTATTCTGTCTGTTATTTGTCTGCATGATCCTCATTATATCGACTGATATTATAAGATAATCTCATTAAGCTTTCTGATAAATGTACACTTTCTACAATTACATTATCCGGTACATTCAGATCTACATGCGCAAAATTCCAGATGGCCTGAATACCGGCATCTACCAGATCCTTCGCCACATCAATTGCGCATTCCTTCGGAATTGTAAGAACTGCAATCTCGATATTATTCTCTTTAATGAAATCTTTCATCTCACTCATCATACGAACCGGCACATCACGAATTGACATACCTCTCAGTGTAGGATTCACATCAAAGATACCTTTCAGGATAAATCCCTGATTTTCAAAATGTGAATAATTTGCCAAAGCCTGTCCCAAATTACCTGCGCCAACGATTATAAAATTATGCTTGTTCTCCAATCCAAGGATTTTACCAATTTCAGTATGAAGATATTTTACATTATAACCATATCCCTGCTGACCAAATCCGCCAAAGTTGTTCAAATCCTGTCGAATCTGTGATGCAGTAAGTTTCATTCTTTTACTTAAATCATTAGATGATATACGTTCGACACCATCTTCTAATAATTCACCCAGATATCGGTAATATCTTGGAAGTCTGCGAATTACCGCCTGAGAAATCTTTCTTGTCTCCACTGTTGTTCACCTACCCATAATATTATGGAATAATTATATCTGATTGTTAACACAAAGTCAAACTTTTGTACAAACTTTCATTAACTTTAGTTGTATTTTCTGTTCTTTTCGGTATAATGATACACAGAGAATTATGGAGGTGTATCATGATTTTAGCATGTCATGATGTTTCCAAAGCATTTGGGGAACACGTTATTATACAAAATGGCTCTTTTCATATAGAAGACCATGAAAAAGCAGCCCTTGTCGGTATCAATGGTGCCGGCAAGTCTACTCTTCTGAAAATGATCGTCGGCGATCTTACAGCTGATGGCGGTACGATCACCCTTACAAAAGGTAAGACACTTGGTTATCTGTCCCAGCATCAGGAGCTGGTATCCGGCAATACAATCTACGAAGAAGTACGTTCAGCCAAGGCCGATGTCATTGCCATGGAAGCAAGAATCCGCGAGATTGAAAAAGAATTAAAAGATCTGACCGGCGATGAACTGGAAAGCCGGTTGAATACTTATCATAATCTGACCAGTGCCTTTGAACTGGCAGACGGATACTCCTATGAAAGCGAGATTGTCGGTGTATTAAAAGGTCTCGGTTTTGCTGAGGATGAGTTTGACAAGCCCGTAGATACGCTGTCCGGCGGTCAGAAGACTCGCGTATCTCTCAGTAAGCTTCTGCTTACCAGGCCAGATATTCTTCTGCTGGACGAGCCTACCAACCACCTGGATCTGAATTCCATTGCATGGTTGGAGACCTACTTATTGAATTATTTTGGAGCGGTATTGATTGTATCCCATGACCGATATTTTCTGAATAAAGTTGTTACAAAGGTCATTGAAGTAGAAATGGGTAAACTTTCCGTATTTCAAGGCAATTACTCTGCTTACGCCGAGAAAAAAGAAATGCTCCGTGAAGCAAGATTAAAAGAATACTTAAATCAACAGCGTGAGATCAAACATCAGGAAGCTGTTATTGAAAAACTCCGCTCTTTCAACCGTGAGAAGTCTATTAAGCGTGCAGAAAGCCGTGAGAAGATGCTGGATCGTATTCAGCCTGTAGAAAAGCCTCTGGAGCTTCATACGGATATTCATTTAAAGCTGGAGCCTTCTGTCGTCAGTGGTAATGACGTGCTGTCGGTAGAACATCTGTCCAAAGCATTCCCGCCACATACTTTATTTCAAGATATCAGTTTTGAGATCCACCGCGGCGAGCACGTAGCGATCATCGGTGACAATGGAACCGGAAAGACTACACTGCTGAAGATACTGAATCAGGTTATTCCGGCAGACAGTGGTACTTTTACCCTCGGTTCCAAGGTAAAAATCGGTTATTATGACCAGGAACATCACGTCCTGCATATGGACAAAACAATCTTTGATGAGATTTCTGACGATTATCCGACGCTAACCAATACACAGATCCGAAAGACACTGGCGGCTTTTCTCTTTACCGGCGATGAAGTGTTTCAGCAGATCAGTTCTTTAAGCGGTGGTGAACGTGGGCGTGTCTCACTTGCCAAGCTCATGTTGTCTGAAGCAAATTTCCTTATCCTGGACGAACCTACCAACCACTTGGATATTACTTCTAAGGAAATTCTTGAAAAAGCTCTGAACGATTATACCGGTACGGTACTCTATGTATCTCATGACCGATATTTTATCAACCGTACAGCTACAAGAATTCTGGAACTGACCGAACAGACATTTGTCAATTATATTGGTAACTATGATTACTATCTTGAAAAGAAGGATGAACTGACCCAGGCTTATACCGGCGTCTCTTCCGCTCCATCTGATGTATGTGCACCGGAACCAGAATCTCAGGCTAAGCTCAGCTGGCAGGAACAGAAAGAAGCACAGGCTAAGGAACGCAAACGTCAGAATGAATTAAAAAAGACAGAAGAACGCATTACTGAACTGGAAGAACGTGACGGCGAGATTGACGAACTAATGGTTCAGGAAGAGATCTATACCAATTCTGTAAAATGCCAGGAATTGGCACTGGAAAAATCTAAAATCGCAGAAGAATTAGAAGAACTTTACGCCAGATGGGAAGAACTGGCGTAACAAACAGATATATGAAAACGCCCGCTAATAAACGGGCGTTTTTATCATGGTAACGAACAAAATATCTGTAAAATCAGCTGAGTTCCGGTACTTTCCTGCTACATGCAATTGCTCTGGCACCATGTCCAATGTGGCAGGCTACACTTAATGACAACGGATCCATATGCACTTCATATTCCGGAAATCTATTTTCCACTTCTGCTTTCCATTCTTCAGCTTCTTCTGCCGAACAGGTATACGCAACCTGCAGATACATCTCCTGTCCTGCAAACCGCTCTGTCAGATCCTTTTCCATTGCATCCAACATCGTCTTCTTCGCGCTCTTCCATCCTCTTGACTTAGAAAAAGAATCCAGCTTTTCTCCCTGAATCGTAAGAACCGGTTTCAGATTCAGGACTGAACCGATAGCTGCTGCTGCGGGTGTTACGCGACCACCTTTTTTAAGATATTTCAATGTATCTACCGTAATATAGATGCTGGCCTCCAGCTTCTCACGCATTAGAATATCATGGATCTCCTTCGCGTTCATTCCTTTTTCTGCCAAAGCAATGGCATCCAGAACCGATTGTCTCATGGTAACCGAAATACGTTGATTATCTACCACATATACTTTACCATCCATGTCCTGCGCAAGCATCTGCGCAGTGGCACAGGAACTCGACAATCCACTTGACATCGGAATATGCACTACCTCATCATATTCTTCCAGTGCTTTCTCCCATATATCCAGCACATCTCCCGGCGAAGGCTGCGAAGTAGAAATGTCTGCATCCTGAGTCAGACGTTCATAGAATTTTTCCTGAGTCAGAGATATATCTTCGTAGAACAGTTCTCCGTCAATATAAAAAGGCATCGGAAGAACAAAGATTCCAAGTCTTTTTGCTTCCTCCTGTGTAATTCCACTGTTGCTATCTGTAACAATTGCTACTCCGCTCATGTTTAAACTTCCTCTCTAATTCTTAAAACTATGTATCGGTGCAGGGATTCGTCCCTGTCTGTTTATAAATGTGCTGCAGTCAAACTCATTCACCGGCATGATCGGAGCATAACCCAGTAAACCGCCAAATTCTGCTGTCTCTCCTACATCCTTACCAATAACCGGAATCAGACGGACTGCTGTCGTCTTATTATTCACCATACCAAGTGCCATCTCATCTGCAATGATACCAGAAATAGTTGCCGCACTGGTTTTTCCAGGAATTGCAATCATATCAAGACCTACGGAACATACACAGGTCATGGCCTCCAGCTTTTCAAGATTCAACGCACCAAGCGTCACTGCATCAATCATACCCTGATCTTCACTGACCGGAATAAATGCGCCGCTTAAGCCGCCCACATAAGAGGAAGCCATAACGCCACCTTTCTTCACCTGATCATTCAACATAGCAAGTGCTGCTGTAGTACCCGGTGCACCTACACGTTCCAGACCGATCTCTTCCAGGATCTCAGCCACACTGTCACCCACTGCCGGAGTCGGTGCAAGAGACAGATCGATAATTCCAAACGGAATACCCATACGTTTGGATGCCTCCCCCGCTACCAGTTGTCCTACGCGGGTAATCTTAAATGCTGTCTTCTTAATCATCTCACACAGTTCCTCAAAGCCCTTGCCTCGCACCTGTTCAATTGCTTTCTTTACAACGCCAGGTCCACTGACACCTACATTGATCACAGCATCTCCTTCTGTAACGCCAAGGAACGCACCCGCCATAAACGGATTGTCATCCGGTGCATTACAAAATACCACCAGCTTCGCACATCCCAGAGAATCATTATCTTTGGTTGCTTCTGCTGTCTCTTTTACGATCTCGCCGCACAGGCGAACAGCATCCATATTAATTCCGGTACGAGTAGATCCCACATTGATAGAACTGCACACACGTTCCGTACAGGCCAGTGCTTTCGGCACAGACCGAATCAGATTCTCTTCGCTTGTAGTCATAGCCTTTGATACCAGCGCAGAATATCCGCCGATAAAATTAACACCAACTTCTTTCGCGGCCTTATCCAGTGTCTTGGCAATCTCAACATAATCATCCGGAGTCTTGCAGGCTGCTGAGCCCACCAGAGCGATCGGAGTAATAGAGATACGCTTATTTACAATCGGAATACCAAATTCACATTCAATATCCTGACCTGTACTCACCAGATTACCGGCAAGCGTTGTAATCTTTTTATAGATATTATCATTCAATCTATCAAGATCTGAATCGATGCAGTCCATCAGACTGATACCGAGGGTAATCGTTCTTACGTCAAGATTCTCCTGCTCGATCATTTTATTCGTTTCATTTACTTCATATACGCTAATCATGATTTTTTCTTTGCCTCCGCCATAGCATCCAACTTACAGTCTGTGCATTTTTTCAAAAATTTCTTCTCTCTGGCAGTGAATGCTTACACCGATTTCTCCGCCAAGTGCTTCCAGTTCAGCTGTATATTCCTGAAATTCCTTAGAAGCCCCGTCAACATCCACGATCATTATCATATTAAAGAAGTCATCAATGATAGTCTGCGAAATATCTAGAATATTAATTCCGGTCTCCGCAAGATAGGTACATACCTTTGCAATAATTCCTACAGTATCTTTTCCAACTACAGTAATCACACACTTTTTCATATTCTTCCTCCTGTTAAACATATGTATTGATTATACAGTAATAATATCCGAACGATGATCCCTTTTGGCAACAGCCAGAGGTATTTCATCTCCCTTATACGGATTATCCCCAAGTGTAACCTCTAATTTAACCGTCTCATACGCAAGTTCTGCATAATTATTCTCCTTACTGAGATGCCCAAGCATGACACTTTTCAAGTTGTCATGTAGTATATCACAAAGAAGCCGTCCTGACAATTCATTTGACAGATGTCCCTTATTTCCCATTACACGTTGTTTCAATGGATAAGGATAAGGTCCAACTTCCAGCATATGAATATCGTGGTTTGCTTCCAGCAGAATCGCATTCACATCCTTCAGATGTTCAATGATATAATCATCGTAAATTCCAAGATCAGTAGCCACCGCGACGCTCTTGCCATCCGCACGCATCCGATAACCACATGGTTCCGCAGCATCATGAGAAATGGCAAATGGCTCTACCTGCACATCCCCCA
Organism: Dorea sp. AM58-8; assembly: GCF_003464045.1. Lineage (NCBI taxonomy): Bacteria > Bacillati > Bacillota > Clostridia > Lachnospirales > Lachnospiraceae > Dorea > Dorea sp. AM58-8. Next base: position 81,581 of record NZ_QSDM01000014.1, read on the forward strand.
GTGTGAATGGCTCATCTGTATGGATTTCACGAAAAAGTTCCGGCAAGATTTTGCCAAGACTTTTGCTTTTTTTCACTGCATTCAGTGTGCCTGGTGTGCCATAAATCGGCACTTCATATTTCCGGCTGAATACCCCCAGTCCCTGAATATGGTCAGAATGTTCATGGGTAATAAGGATCCCATCAATCTCCTCTCCTTTGATCTCCAGGTCATGAAGTCCTTCTTCTATTCTCTTTTTACTGATGCCTGTATCAATCAGTAGATGCGTGTGGTCTGTACCTGTATAGATACAGTTCCCACTGCTTCCGCTAGCTATACTGCATAATCTCATCTATTGTTCTCCAGTCTATTGCTTTTATGCTATTTAGCACATTCTCTCTGTTATTATACCTGACTTTTCTTTATGCCAAAATCCTTCAGCATATCATCCAGCTGTTCCCTGGTGTCATCAAAGCTCCGGCTGTTATCTACTGCACGGTCGCTGTGCTCCAGAAATTCATCCCTGCTTTTCTGTGCACGGAACATATCCTCGATCTTCTCTTCACTATATCCTCTGGATAATTTAAGTCGTTTCTTACGTACTTCTTCATTGGCATAGATATACCACACTTCATCACAGATCTCGTCATAGTGTTCTTCCAGGAGAAGTGCCGCCTCCAGTACAAAAAGCTCTGTTCCCTGCTTTATCTCCTGTCGGATTTTCCGACGGATATTTTCCTTCACAGCCGGATGAACAATCGCATTCAGCACATGAAGCTCTTCGTCATCTTTAAACACAATCCGTGCCAGATGCGGACGATCAATCCTGCCATTTTCATCCAGAATTTCCTCTCCAAAATGCTCAACGATTTTATTATAACAGATTGTACCCTTTTTTTGCAGATTCTTTGCAACAAGGTCTGCCTCACACACAACTGCGCCATATTTTTCTTCCAGATAGCGGAGCACTTCGCTCTTTCCAGAGCCAACTCCACCTGTAATCCCTATGATCTTCATGTACATTCTCCTATTTTGCTTCATACCAGTTATTGCCGGTATGCATATCAACCAAAAGCGGTACCTTAAGGTCTGCCGCACGTTCCATTTCTTCCTTTAAAATCTCCTCTACCTGTTCCAGTTCCGGAATATAAGTCTCAATCAGGAGTTCATCATGTACCTGAAGAACAAGTCTGGATTTCATCTGTTTTTCTTTCAGCCTTCTGCTAACACCAATCATCGCCACTTTAATAATGTCAGCTGCTGTTCCCTGAATCGGCGCATTCATCGCTACACGCTCTCCAAATGATCTCTGCATATAATTAGACGACTTCAGCTCCGGCATCGGGCGTCTTCTTCCAAACAACGTCTCCACGTATCCATGTTCCCTGGCAGACGCAACCGTATTATCCAGAAATGTCTTGATTCCTGGATAAGTAAGGAAATACTGTTCAATGTATTCTGCCGCTTCTTTTCTGCTGATACTTAAATCCTGGCTCAGTCCAAAAGAACTGATACCATACACGATTCCAAAGTTAACCGCCTTGGCATTTCTTCTCTGAAGATCCGTCACCTCGTCAAACGGTACATGGAAAACCTGCGAAGCCGTAATTCTGTGAATATCCTGAGCCTGACGATAAGCATTGATCAACATATCATCTCCGGAACAATGCGCAAGAATACGAAGCTCAATCTGCGAATAATCTGCATCTACAAACACAAAACCATCTTCCGGAATGAACACTTTACGAATCAGCCTGCCAAGCTCCATACGAACCGGAATATTCTGCAGATTAGGTTCTGCGCTGCTGAGACGTCCCGTCGCTGTAATAGTCTGATGGAACTTCCCATGGATCCTTCCATCTACCTGAATAAAACCAGCCAATCCATCCGCATAAGTCGACTTGAGTTTTGCCATCTGACGGTATTCCAGAATCTTCGCCACAATCGGATACTCCGGTGCCAGCTTTTCCAATACATCTGCCGCTGTCGAATATCCGGTCTTTGTCTTCCTTCCACCCTGTAATCCCATTTTTTCAAACAGGATCACGCCCAATTGCTTCGGTGAATTAATATTAAAAATCTCGTCTGCCTCTTCATATATTTCCTGTTCCAGTTCATGGATCCGCACGCCAAGCTTCTCACCATAAGCTTTCAGCTCATCAGCCTCTACGCGAACACCACACTGTTCCATATCATACAATGTCTCTACAAGCGGCATTTCTACATCCACAAACAGCTTCCACATATTGTTCTCTTTCAGCTGTTCCTGCAAAATTGGTGCTGCCTTCCATCCGGTATATGCTTCGTAACAGGCTTTGCTGTCATCAGGAAGCTTATCCTCAATCAGCAGATTCAGCCGTTCTCTGGCAACATCTTCGCCGGTATAATCACTTTTCAATGGGTTCAGCAAATATGCTGCGATTGTTCCGTCAAAACAATGTGAAACCGGAAGACTGCCAAGTTCTCCCATTGCATTCTTTACGTCAAAGAATATGCAACATTCATTCTTCTCCACAAGCTGCACGGTCTGCTCCTTCAGCCAAGCCGAAGATATATCATTTCCAGTCTTTATATAATACACATGCTCGTCTGAACAGCATAGTGCAATTCCTGCGAACTCTGCCAGGTCAGCAAATAATGGAAGCACATCCTCTGTATTCTTACAAAGTGCAATGCCAACACGCTCAGCTTTTGCCGCATCTGTGAAAATCTGTTCAGCTTTCTCTTTATTTGTAATCGTCTCAAATGCGTCCTCAATCTTATTCGACAGTTCCGATGTCTCAAATCTCCCCAGCAGATTTTTAAACTGCAGCTTCTGAAAATACACATATACTTCGTCTGTATACAAATTACCGAGTTTCGCATCCGCAAACTCATAATCAATCTCTGCATCCAATTTGATCGTAGCGAGTGTCTTGCTCAAAACTGCCAGATCCCAATGTTCAATTATTGCCTTCGATGCACGCGGCGGCTTCAATTCGGAAGCATGCTCATGTGCATTTTCGATAGAATGATACTCGGTAATGATCTTCGTTGCAGTCTTCTCGCCTACCCCCGGCAATCCCGGTATATTATCTGAGGTATCTCCCATTAACGCTTTCAGATCGATAAACTCCGTCGGAGTTACCTGATATGCATTCAAGACATCTTCCGCATAATAATCTTCAATCTCTGTCTGTCCTTTTTTCGTCTTTGGAATACGAATCTTCACATGCTCCGTTGCAAGCTGTAAAAGGTCTCTGTCACCACTGATCACAGACACTTCCAGCCCCCGTCTCTCAGACATTCTGGAAATAGTTCCGAGAATATCATCTGCTTCCAGACCGGCTTTTTCTACAATTTTAACTCCCATTGCCTGCAGGACTTCCTTGATTACAGGAACCTGCTGCCGGAGTTCTTCTGCCATCGGCTTTCGCGTGCCTTTATATTCTTCAAACATCTCATGACGAAATGTCGGTGCATGTACATCAAATGCCACCGTCAGATACTCTGGTTTCTCCTGATCCAGAATCTTAAACATAATGTTCAGGAACCCATATACTGCATTCGTGTGAAGTCCATCTGCGTTAGTCAGATCCGGAACTCCGTAGAATGCACGGTTTAATATACTGTGTCCATCAATCAATACGATCTTTTCAGCCATTCTAATTACCTCGTAGATTATTCAAATCTCAATTTAATAAATCTAAACCTAAAAATGCCCTGCACTACTCCAAGGCACTTTTATTATTATAAAAGGCTTACCCTGTTACTGGCAAGCCTTATTTTCATTCAATTCATATGATAGCAAAAACGACCTTTCAAAAACAGTTAACTCTAAATCAACTATTTCTTGAAAGATCGTTTTTCCAAAATTCTCGGAGTATTCTCAGAATCCCCAATAATATCTCATTTTTCTGTCATATGGCACACCGATCTCCCATTCTTCTTTTTCAGATGCATAGTCCCATCTTTCCTCAACATGGCAATAGTATTCAAAAACACCGGTTAAGCCCCACGGTTCAACCAGATACACATGTCCATTTTCTTCCCAATATCCTCTACAGCAAGGCAACTGAACAGAATTAGGTAACGCAGGACATTTTTTTCGTTCTATTTCGTCCGTAAGCTCTGCTTTATTTACAACATTTAGCGAGGCATAAACACACCATCTTGTTGAACCGGAACCGCCGCCATCATGGTAAGATTCTGCATAGCTCTCTTTATAGAATATGTAATCCATCGTCTCTTGGTACCTGGCATCATAATATCCGCCATCCAATACTACATTAAGCGTATCTGCCGTTATTTCAAATGAATAAGGTTTATAACATATTTCCTTGATAATACGCTCTGCACATTTTACAATATCATTTGAATATTTTTGGACAAATGGATGAAACGATTCCGCAAATACACTCCTTGCATTTTCTGATTTTTTCACATGATTCCCGTTGCTCATATGCATGATCTCCTTTTATGATTCACTAATGATTTAAAATATGATCTTGTATAAAGTATAACACATATATTTTTTCTTTCCACTGCAATGATTGCTACTAATGAATAAAATTTATATTGATATGTTTTCCACTATCTGCATATCCTAATAATCCTTTCCATCCCACTCTGCCATAAACTCATCCACATACTCTCTCATGAATCGCTCCCGTTTTTCGGCAATTTTCCTTCCAGTATCCGTACTCATCATATCCTTCAGCAGAAATAACTTTTCATAAAAATGATTGATCGAGGTGGTAACATGATCCTGATATTCATCTTTACTCATTCCAAATTTCGGAACGATCGCCGGATCATAAATTGCTCTGTTATGATTACCTCCATATGCAAATACCCTCGCTATACCAATCGCCCCAATGGCATCCAGTCTGTCCGCATCCTGTACGCATTTTCCTTCTACAGTAGACGGAATTACCGAATAATTCCCTGCAAATGATACCTCATCAATAATCTTACAGATTCGTTCGATGTTATCGTCTGACACACACTGTTCTTTCAAAAAACTGACCGCATGCTCCTTCTTTTCATATGTTTCCGGTGACAGCTTCCTGTCATCCACATCGTGCAAAAGCGCCGCTAACGAAACAATCTCCATATCCGCATTTTCCTGCTCTGCAATCGTTCCTGCCACACGATACACTCGCAATGAATGAAAATAATCATGTCCACTGAAATCGTTTAAAAAAATATTCTTTATATAATTAACCGTTTCCGCAATCACATGTTCCATGTTGTCCCCCTTTATATCTTGCCGATCAGTACCACAACTCCCCGTCTCTGAGCCTCTTCTATGGTAAGATTAACATCTATCAACTTCTCCTCATGCTCTATTTATTGAATATCCATTACAATATTCTTTCAAAAACTCCGCCTTCAAAATAAATATCCTTACCTTCGCTGTCCTTATAAAAAGAAATCTGTTCCGTACCTGTCAGTTTGAACTCCAGACTTTCAAGCAGTCTGACTGACGGCAGATTTTTGAATACTGTTCTATTTTCATCAATCCGATAGATGTAAATGTAGACAGTAAAATCAGCACCACCAGCTTAGCTGGTGGTTTGCTCTGTCCCTGTAAGGGACTATTACCGGCTTGGACCTCAAAGGTCCTACGAAAATAAGGTCCCCAACCGCACCTCATT
>NZ_QSDM01000015.1:0-84647 GCF_003464045.1 Dorea sp. AM58-8
CTATTGTTCAGTTATCAAAGTTCTTTGTGTTGTCGTTTGCGACAGCTTTAATAGATTATCACATCTTTCGTCGCTTGTCAACAACTTTTTTATTTTTGTTGTTTCAGCGGTGTGTACTCGCTCGAAACAGCTTATCTAGAATATCATGTTCATCGACATTTGTCAACAACTTTTTTCATTTCATATATTCCGGATTTTTGGTTGTGTCTCATGGACAGCGGTACTTCTCAGCCCTGTCTCACGCGACAGCTTGTATAATATAGCACAGCGGAAGCCGAATTGTCAATATTGTTTTTAATATTTATTTAATTTAGACAACTTAGACAATTCAGTTCCACTTACTATCTTATTTCTTATCTATATAGTTAGATTTTTGTTGACCACTCCTGACAATTCCACACATCTGTCACGATATCCTGATAAAACTCCGGTTCATGACAGATCAGAAGAATCGTTCCCTTATATTCCCGAAGCGCCCTTTTCAGTTCTTCTTTTGCATCCACATCCAGATGATTGGTAGGCTCATCCAGCAAAAGAATATTTGTCTCTACATTTAATATCTTGCAAAGACGTACTTTTGCCTGCTCGCCGCCGCTGAGAACACGCACCTGGCTTTCAATGTGTTTTGTAGTCAGACCGCATTTGGCAAGTGCAGAGCGCACCTCATACTGATTCCATGATGGGAACTCTTTCCAGATTTCTTCAATACATGTCGTTGCATTATTCGGATCAGATTCCTGTTCAAAATAACCGATCATCTGGTAATCCCCCAGCTCTACTTCACCGGAATATGGTTTTACTAATCCCAGGATGCTCTTCAATAGTGTTGTCTTACCAATTCCATTTGCGCCGACCAGTGCAATCTTCTCTCCGCGTTCCACACTAATATTCAACGGTCTGGACAATGGCTCATCGTAACCAATCACAAGATCTTTTGTCTCAAAAATCAATTTACCTGAAGTACGACCGCGCTTGAAATTAAATTCCGGCTTTGGTTTTTCTTTTACAAGCTCGATCACTTCCATTTTATCCAGCTTTTTCTTTCTCGCCATTGCCATATTTCTTGTTGCAACACGCGCCTTATTTCTGGCAATAAAATCATTCAGTTCACTGATCTCCTGTTGCTGTTTTCTATAGGCAGCTTCAAGCTGCGCCTTTTTTGCAGCATATACTTCCTGAAAATGGTCATAATCTCCCGGATAACGATCCAGTGACTGATTCTCCATATGATAAATGATATTGATTACGCTGTTCAAAAATGGAATATCATGAGAAATCAGGATAAATGCATTTTCATATTCGTTCAGATAACGCTTCAACCATTCAATATGACTCTCATCAAGATAGTTAGTAGGCTCATCAAGAAGCAGGATATCCGGTTTTTCTAACAGAAGTTTTGCCATCAATACCTTTGTACGCTGACCTCCGGACAGTTCTGTTACATCTCTGTCCAGCCCGATATCTTCCAGACCGAGTGCACGTCCCACTTCACTGACCTTTGCATCGATCATATAAAAATCATGATGCTCCAGAAGTTCCTGATAAGTACTGGTTTCTTCCATCAGATACTGCATCTCTTCCTCATCTGCTGTTGCCATTTTTTCATACATCTCATTCATAGCTGTTTCCATATCAAACAGATATGCAAATGCAGAATTTAATACATCCCTGATTGTCATACCCTTTTCCAGCACTGCATGCTGATCCAGATAACCCACACGAATATGTTTTGCCCATTCGATCGTACCTTCATCCGGCATAAGCTTTCCCGTTATGATATTCATAAAGGTAGACTTTCCCTCACCATTTGCACCAATAAGTCCGATATGTTCTCCTTTCAGAAGTCTGAAAGATACATCTGAAAATATCGCACGGTCACCAAAACCGTGCGTAAGATTCTTTACATTTAAAATCATTTCTATCTCCTAATTTTCCAACCCTTTATCCTGTTTTTATATACATCCTCTAATCACTCAGACGTTTTGCAAATTTACCATCCACCTGCACATTTTCCGTACAGACAATAAACGCGTCTGGGTCAATCTTGTGAATCTCCTGTTTCAAGGCAGGAAGTTCATACTTATTCGCGACTGAATAGTACACTTTTGTCTCCTCATCTGTATAGCATCCCATGCCATCCCAACGAGTAACTCCCCTGTGCACATTTTCCATGATACCGATAGATACATTTTCTTTTTTGGTAAATACCATAACGCCAACAAGAATATTTCTTTTATGATAACGATCAAGTACCAGTGCCATCAATGTCGTATAGATCAGCGAATAAATAACACGTTCCATATCATAAATGAAATAACAGCATCCGTACACAAACAGGTTAATAATAATGTACATGATGCCAACAGACGCCTTGGGATTGCGCTCTGTAATACACATTCCCACGATATCCTGTCCTCCTCCGGCAGCTCCGGTTGTCAACACAATGCCCACTCCGATTCCGGTCAGAATACCACCCAGCAAACATGCTGTCAACGGATCTGATACAATTGCATGTTCCGGTGCCGGAAGAATCATCATCCAAACAGAATACATGATGGTCGCAAAGATCGTCTTCACCATGAATTTTTTGCCCATTAGAAATAACCCAAGCAGAAATGCCGGAATATTGATCATTAAAAAAATCGGACTGACCAGATCAAAGGAACCTCTATATATCCTCGTTACATCCGCAAGTACGCTCACAATAACCTGAGCAATCCCCAAAAATCCAGTGTTGTACAGACCGAACGGAAGAATCAACTGATTTACAGCCAGACCAAACAAGCCTGTTCCAAATAAAATCTGAACCACTTCTGCAATTGCCTTTTTTATTTTTTTGTCCATATGTCGTGCCTCTCTCATATCCTTCACCTCGCACGCTTATAGTGTCACAGTCGGGAACTTTTACTGTCCTCATACATCCCTGCAATCTTTGCCCCCCAGATATCCACTTTTCATACCATATTAAACATAACAATCATAACACACATTTATATATGCTTCAATGAAGTACATTCGTCACTGCCATAACAATCCTTTTATCCATCGTAGCAACTAATAACAATGTTAATTTTCGGCTCTTAATTTTCAGAATATTCATTCATTTATTCTATTTTATTTCTTTATTTTACTTTTTCTTAAAATAAATTTGATTTTTCTATTGACATTTTGCAAGTAATGAGATATTATAGACTCAACAAAAGGAAATACCTAAAGAAAATAAAAATCTAACGAAAAGGAGGACAGACCACCAAAAACGTAAATCCAATTTAGAACGTAAAATTTATGAAACGAGGTATGGTCCAATGTACTAAGTAGACACTTCAAAGAATCTATCTAAATTATATGAATAACAGGTAAACGGTAAAGTAGAATGTGCTAACACATTAGAATAAAAAAGAAAATAAGAAATTACCACATTACACTATTGCAGATAGTTTAAGATAGATAAATAATTAAACAGGAGGTTAGTCCAATGGACGAAGTGGTTTAAATCCGCTGTACTGATAATTAAGATATCGGCACAGCGGATTTGTTTTGGATTTATTTAAATCTCTCTTGTGTATTTCTTCAGCCACTCAGCCTCTTCTTCTGTAAGATGTGGTGCCAGTGTCTCGTATACTTTCGCATGATACTGATTCAGCAGCTTCTTCTCCGACTCCGTCATGATATCCGGATTGATCGCATCCAGGTCAAATGGAATCAATGTGATGATCTCGAAGTGCAGGAACTGACCATACTCATTCTTCTCGCCTTCACATACCAGTACTTCATTCTCCAGACGAATACCATGTGAACCTTCGATATAGATACCAGGCTCGTCTGTGATTACCATACCTTTCTGGAATGGGCAAATACTATTGCCGCGAGTTCTCCAGTGAAATCCGGCAGGACCTTCGTGTACATTAAGCAGATACCCTACGCCATGTCCTGTTCCATGATTGAAGTCCATATTTCTCTCCCAGAATGGTCTTCTCGCCAGATAATCCAGGTTGGCACCGCTGATACCTTCTTTGAACCTGGCATCAGCCAGACACAGGTTACTGATTGCCACCAGTGTGAAATCATCTTTCATGTACTGCGGAATCTCACCCAGTGCATAGGTTCTGGTCACATCGGTAGATCCTTCGTAGAATCCTGCTCCTGTATCCATAAGCAACAGACTTCCCTCTTTTACCTGAATATTGGTCTCCGGTGTAGAAGAATAATGTACGATCGCGCCGTGTTCACCGTAAGCGCTGATCGGATCAAAGCTTGGGCGAAGAAAATTACCCATTTCCGCACGAAACTCATCCAGCTTATCGGATGCACTGATCTCTGTGATCTCCTGCTTGTTAACATTCTCTTTGACCCATTTCATAAAGCGAACATGCGCAATACTGTCCTTGATCTGCGCTTTGCGGATATTCTCAATCTCTGTTTCATTTTTCAGAGCTTTAAACAGAATCTCTGGATTCTGTACATCAACGATCGTTACCTGCTCTGGAATATTTTTATACAATGCATAGTTCAATCTTACCTTATCAAGAAGCAGTGTGGTATCTGCATCGAGCTTCTTAATATCCTCATATATATCATTATACGGATGTAAATGAACGCCGTCTTTACTAAGCGATGCTTTCAGTTCATCATCCAGCTTACTCTCATCGATATACAGCTCCATGCTGTCCATGGTGATCACTGCATAAGACAGTACCAACGGGAAGAATTCCACATCATTTCCACGAATATTCAATGTCCAGCAGATGTCATCCAGTGTAGTAAGCACATGTTTGTCTGCATGATTCTTCTTCATCTCTTCACGGATTCTTGTAAGTTTGCTCTCTGTGGTCTCACCTGCATATTCAACGCCAAGTGCAAATACCGGCTCTCTGGAAAGCTCCGGTCTGTCTGTCCAGATCTGATCGATGAGATCCTGATGATACTGGATCTTGCCACCCTTATCTGCAGCGATCTTCTCATACTCATCTCCTGTATTCACGGAAATAACTCTTCCATCTACTCCCAGTGTACCGCCTGTCGGTAATGCTTCTGCAAGATATTCCGGAATTGTCGGCACGCCCGGCTCACCCATTTTACGCAGAGTAATCGTAGTGCCTTCTAACTGCTTGCCAGCCTGCAGGAAATATCTTCCATCTGTCCACAGTCCTGCTTCGTCCAGTGTGATCACTGCTGTTCCGGCTGATCCTGTAAATCCTGTAATATATGCTCTCGCTTTAAAATGCTCACCTACATATTCACTCTGATGAAAGTCATCTGTCGGAACAACATAGATATCAATTCCATTTGCTTTCATCACGGCACGGAGTGCCTGTAACTTCTCTGGTATCGTCATGATAATTGCCTCTTTTCTGAATTATACTTTTTATTATAATCTTCCGGATGATTAATCGTTCTTATTCATCCACTTCTTTAACACTTCTACGTAGTGGTCATTGTCCTCTACGAAGCACATATGTCTGCAGGTACGGAACAGTTCCCACTCAGAATTCGGGATACGGTCGTACATGAATTTAGCAACATATGGTGTACAGAGATCATTACCTCCGTTGATAATCAGTGCAGGCTCTTTGATGTCGCCAAGCTGATCGATCACATCGTAATCCTTCAGTGTTCCTAATGGAGTAAATTCGTTCGGTCCCCATCCTACTACGTAAGATTCTCTTCCGGCCTTTTTCGGACGTCTCAGGCATTCCGGATCATTCTCTGTCACTTCTCCTGCACAATGCTGACGCATGTACTCAGCCTCTGCTGCCTGATATTCCGGACTGCTGTAATCGCCGGACTCGGTTGCTTTCTTAATAGCATCCTGCATATCCTGTGGCATCTGCGCGATCATACGCTGTGCCTCTTCCGCCCACAGCCATGATGCCGGCAAAGTGCTGGACAGAATGATACTCTTCAGTCCTTCTGGCTTGTAATTGCACACATACTCCAGCGTCTGCATACCTCCCCATGACTGTCCAAGCAGATGGATCTCATCCAGGCCAAGATGCTTACGAAGCTCGATCAGCTCTTCGATCCACACTTTGGAATTCCACAGATCCGGTCGATTCTCCACATAAGAATTGCCACAGCCAATCTGATCATACATTACCAGCTGTCTTCCGTCCTCTTCCGCAATACGGTCCAGTACTTCAAAATAGTTATGAGTAGATCCAGGTCCACCGTGCAGCAGCACTAACGGCTTCTTATTACCAGTATTCTTACCAACAACACGATAATATGTCTTATACTCTAAAAATGGCATATATCCTTCTCTGATCTCCATGTCTTTTCCTCCTGTCTCTATAATAAGTCTTTGCTATGTATCTGCGATATTATTTCACAATACCGACCATGTCCGCCACACTATCAAATCCCTGTGCCTGCATGTATTTCTCAATGCCATCTACGATCTCCATCGTCACTGCCGGATTATGGAAATTAGCAGTACCTACCGATACTGCACTTGCTCCTGCAAGAATCATCTCAATGGCATCTTCTGCTGAAGCAATGCCTCCCATACCAATAATTGGAAGCTTCACTGCCTGTGCCACCTGATATACCATGCGCACAGCGATCGGATGCACTGCCGGGCCTGACATACCGCCGGTCTTATTAGCAATGGCAAATGTCTTACGGTTGATATCAATCTTCATTCCTGTAAGTGTATTGATCAGCGATACTACATCAGCTCCACCTGCCTCGACGGCTCTTGCCATCTCTGTAATATCGGTCACATTCGGACTCAGCTTCATGATAACCGGCTGTTTCGCGTATTTTTTCACTGCTTTGGTAATACTTTCCGCCGCCTTTGGATTCTGACCAAATGCGATACCGCCCTCTTTGACATTCGGACAGGAGATATTAATCTCCAGCATATCCACGTCTTCATCTCCCAGACGCTCTACGACTTCACAGTAATCCTGCTCGGATTTGCCACATACATTCACAATAATTTTTGTATCATATTTACGCAGGAACGGAATGTCACGCTTACAGAACAGATCAATGCCCGGATTCTGCAGACCGATGGCATTCATCATGCCGCCGTACACTTCTGCCACACGCGGTGTCGGATTACCCGGCCATGGCACATTCGCTACCCCCTTGGTCGTTACTGCGCCCAGGCGGTTCAGATCTACAAATTCTGAAAATTCTTCTCCGGATCCAAAGGTTCCGGATGCGGTTGTTACCGGATTCTTCCATTCTACTCCGGCTATATTCACTGCCATATTCATCAGATCTCCACCTCCGTAGATAAGAATACCGGTCCGTCCTTGCAGACACGCTTGTTATGCACATTGCTGTGGGCATCTACATCCTTCGTCTTGCATACACAGCCAAGACAGGCTCCGATACCACACGCCATACGCTCTTCCAGGGAAATGTAGCAGAGAATGCCATTCTCTTCCGCATAAGCTTTAATCGCACGGAGCATCGGCATTGGTCCGCACGCAAAGATTACCTCTGCATCCAGCGCCTGCTCGCGGATCGCATCCATGACATTGCCCTTTGTGCCCACGCTGCCATCTTCTGTTGCGATATATAGCTTTCCATTCTGTTCAAATTCTTCTTTTAAGAAAGTATGTGCATCACGGTAGCCGACTACGATCTGCTTCTCTGCGCAGTCGACCTCTCTGGCAAGCTCCAGGATCGGAGGCACACCAATACCTCCGCCCATAAGGAATGCTTTTTTACCCTTTGCTTCTTCTAATGGGAATCCATTACCCATTGGTCCGATCACCGGGATCTGGTCTCCCGCTTTCAGCTCTGAAAACTGCTTTGTACCGGTCTTCTCACCGGTCACACGGTACACCATACGGAGTGCTCCCTTTTCCTTGTCGATCTCACAGATACTGATCGGTCTAGGAAGAAGCTTTGTACCGTCATTTGTATATATAGACAGAAACTGTCCAGGCTTAGCTTCTGCCGCTGCGGAAGTCTCCAGCCACAGGCTGAAAATGCCTTCTGCCAGCATTTCCTGAGACAATACTGTCGCCATCTCTTTCTTTCTGCTCATTATAATTCTCCTATCAGATTCTATTCTGAAACTTTTTCACGCCAATAAGCTCTAGCGGTTATTCAGTGCTCCGCCAATATCAGCAATCATCGCCTCTACTGCAGCTCTGGATGCATCACCAAAGTTCTCTGCACCGAATTTTGCGTACTGTTCCTGCTTATATGCGGCAATGATTCCTCTGGAGGAATTCACAATTGCGCCCAATCCATCTTCATTGAAAAAGTGAACCAGATCCTTGCCTTTACCACCCTGTGCACCATAACCCGGTACCAGAATATAAGCCTTCGGCATAATCTTTCTCAGAACTTTACCCATTTCCGGATAAGTTGCTCCTACTACGGCTCCGATGTAGCTGTACTCATCACCCATGCACTCTTCGCCCCAGGCGGCTACCTTCTCGCCTACCAGTTCGTACAGCGGTCTGCCATCGATCAGACGATCCTGGAACTCACCGCTGGAAGGGTTGGATGTCTTAACCAGGATAAACAATCCCTTCTTCTCTTCTTTACATACATCGATAAACGGATTGATACCGTCAGATCCCAGATATGGGTTAACCGTTGCAAAGTCTTCGTCAAATCCGGCGTAACGATTCTTTCCTACCTGCACATGTCCCAGATGTCCTACTGCGTATGCTGCTGATGTTGAACCGATATCACCGCGCTTCACATCACCGATCACAACCAGTCCTTTTGACTTACAGTAATCAACCGTCTTCTTAAATGCCACAAGTCCCGGCACTCCAAACTGCTCATACATTGCGATCTGTGGCTTAACTGCCGGAATCAGATCATATGTCTTATCTACGATCTCCTTATTGAACTGCCAGATTGCCTCAGCAGCTCCTTCCAGTGTCTCTCCATATTCTGCAAATGCCTTTTTCTGCACATGCTCCGGCACATAGTTCAGCATCGGATCTAATCCTACTACAATCGGTGCTCCTGTCTTCTTAATATTCTCAACCAGTTTGTTAATCAATGATTTGTCCTCCTTCATATACGACTTTGCCGCCTACCATCGTGCAGGCCACTTCTCCTTTCACCTTCCATCCATGGAACGGTGTATTTTTCCCTTTTGAGAAAAATGTATTCTTATCGATCTCATATTCTTTACGTGGATCGAAAATAACCAAATCAGCAGTCTTACCCTCGGATACGGAACCTTTGTCTGTAAGTCCCAGAATCTTCGCCGGATTGGTGCTCATCTTTTCCACCATCTGCATCGGTGTCAGAATGCCTTTATCCACAAGCTCCGTATAGGTCAGTGCCGCAGATGTCTCCAACCCTACGATACCGAAAGATGCCAGCTTCATACTGCGATTCTTTTCTGCTGCTGCATGTGGCGCATGGTCAGTAGCGATCACATCCATCGTGCCATCCTTCAAACCTTCAATCAGTGCATCCACATCGGCCTGTGTACGAAGCGGCGGATTCATTTTAAAATTGCCATCATCACTGATAATATCATCTGATGTGAGGATAAAATGATGTGGGCATACTTCGCCGGTCACGTGGATCCCATCCTTCTTAGCTTCTCTCAGCATCTTCACACTGTCTGCTGTCGAACAGTGGCACAGATGAAGCTGTACTCCTGTCTCTTTCGCAAGCAGAATATCTCTTGCCACGATCACATCTTCAACTGCATTGGTGATGCCTTTAAGTCCCAGTTCTTCAGCCCTGGCATCGGCGTTCATCACACCGCCTTCTACCATCGTAATATCTTCACAGTGAGCAAATACGATCATTCCTGCTTCTTTTGCTGCCCGCATTCCCTTGCGATACAGGGACGCATTCATTACAGACTTGCCATCCTCGCTGATTCCAACACAGCCTTCTCTTGCCATGCCTTTGATATCTGCCAGATCTTCCCCCATCTGTCCGATCGTTACGGATCCAAGCTGTAATACATTGGTCTTAGATTCCTTCTTTGCGCGGTTCTGCACCTCAGAGATCTTCACACCATTATCAATCACCGGCTTGGTGTTCGGCATTGCACATACAGTTGTTACACCACCGTGTACCGCTGCCTCTCCGCCAGTCTTTAACGTCTCTTTGTATTCCAGTCCCGGATCCCGGAAATGCACATGCAGATCAACAAAGCCAGGCATCACGTAGCATCCTTCTGCGTCGATCACCTTGTCCACCTCTGCCGTTATCCCTTTTTCAACCTTTACGATCTTATCGTCTTCTACCAGCACATCGTATACACCGTTCCTGCTCGTCACAGGATCCAGCACATGTCCATTTTGTATTAATACCTTCATGCCATGTATTCCTTTCTCACTGTCTTCAGTCATTTATCTATACTTTAACACAATCCGCAAAAAAAAGGAACGGTGAAAACCGTTCCCTTCCTTACAACTTATTCTTAACTTCTTCCAGTGCCTTTTCAAGCTGATTATCACGATCCGGATTCTGCGCATCCTTCTCATACTGTACTTCCACATCAGGAGTCACACCTTTTCCGTTGATACCGAACTGTCCTGCGATCAGATACTCCGCAATCGTAAGCTTCACGCTGGTGCCATCTTTCAGATCAAAGATCTGCTGTACCACACCTTTACCATACGTAGTTGTACCTACGACCTCACCGGTTCCAAATGTCTGGATCGCACCGGAGAATATTTCAGATGCACTGGCGCTGTTCTCATTCACCAGCACTACTAACGGCTTAGTAAACTGATGTTCATCATCTGATTCGTACACTGATTCTTTGCCCTGCTTATCCTTAATTGAAAGAGTCGTTCCCTCCGGCAGCATCAGATCCAGCATATCCGTAACCGTATCCACATTACCGCCCGGGTTATTTCTCAGGTCAACAACCAGCCCCTTCATACCCTGATTTTCCAGATCCTCCAAGGCTTCTTTATACTGGTCTGTGGTAACATCGTCAAACTCTGTTACTTGAATATAACCGATCTTACCCTCTTTCATCTCATGATATACGGTGTCAGTCTGCACGATCTTACGAGTCACTGTGGCAGTATACTCCTCGCCATCATCACCACGAAGTACAGTAAGTTCTACCGTTGTGCCTTCATCACCGCGGATCTTACTGACAACCTCAGACAGATCCTCTCCGGAAATATCCTTGCCGTCTACTTTGTATAGGATATCATCTACCTTAAATCCGGCCTCTTCTGCACCTGACCCCTCATAGACTTTCAAAAAAGTAATAACTTTTGTATCTTTGTCCTGTGAAAATAATGCTCCAATTCCACCAAATTCACCAGATGTACTCTGCATCAGTGCTTTGGTCTCATCCTCGTCGTAGTATACAGAATATTTGTCTCCCAGCCCGTCAATATAGCCTCTGTACAGTCCTTCCTGCAGATCATCCATATCAATATCACCGGAATAACTCTCGTCTACCAGCTGTTCCAGTAATTCCAGCTTCGTCTTTGTGCTGTCATCCAGAAGTTCCTCGCTGTTCGATGTGGATGAACTTTTCTTTGATGTCTTAGATGTTCCCGGTAGTTTGATCCCGCAGGAAACCATGCTCATAATTAATAATACAGCAAGGGCGCCTGTAAGCGCCCCTTTGAAAAAACTTTTTTTATTTTTCATGCCTTAATCCCTTGTCTAAACCAGATCTACAGATACAGTCTTGGGTCAACCGGAGTGCCGTTTACCCATACTTCAAAATGAAGATGCGGACCAGTAGAATATCCTGTTGTACCTACCGCTGCAATATTCTGTCCTGCACTTACAGACTGTCCTGCACTTACATAAGTTGCACTGCAATGCTGATACAGTGTAGAAAGACCGTTACCATGGTTAATCACCACATAATTACCTCTTGCCACATTATAACTTACAGTTGTAACTGTACCGCTTGCTGCCGCATAAATCGGGCTTCCTGTACCTGTTGCATAGTCACGTCCTTTATGGTTTGTACTTCCGATACCACCCGGTGATGTACGTCCACCAAACTCACTACTGATATAGGCTGACGGACACGGATTACTAAGTCTTCCGCTTCCACTTGGTGTAATTGGTGCTACAGGCGATGAACTTCCACCGCCGGAGCTACTTCCACCAGAAGAGCTTCCGCCGCCAGATGATCCGGAACTGCTGTTTCCTCTATTTGCTGCTGCAGCAGCTTCCTGCTGTACACGCGCCTGTCTTGCAGCTTCTTCCTGTAATGCCTGCAATTTGGCTGCATTCTCTCCAATAGCTGTTTCCAGATCACCGATCAGATCCGCTTTCTCTGAAATCAATGTTGAAACTTCATTCTGTTTATCCTGAAGCTGTGTCTGTAATGTCTCCAATTCCGCTTTCTCAGTTTCCAGTGCTGTCTTTTGATCATCAACATCCTGAACTGTCTGCTGGAACTCTTTCAGCATCTGTCTGTCATAATCAGAAATCTGCGCAATGTATTCTGCATTATTCAGGAATTCACCGATTGACTTAGATTCCAGAAGGACCTCAATAAACTGTGTATTACCGTTCTCATACATGTACTTGATACGCTTCTTCATACTCTCGTACTGATTATTCTCATCAATCTGAGCCTGGATCAGTTCGGTCTCTTTCGCATCAATCTCTTCCTGCTTGGTGTTAATATCTTCAGTCGTCTTATCCATCTCATCGATCAGATCATTCAACTGCTTGGTCAGAGCGGCTTTCTCTGCTTCTGCTGAATCTTTCTGAGACTGGAGTTCTTCACCCTTTTTCTGTGTCTCTGAAATTGAGGATGCCTGTGCAGGAATCGCGCACCCAATTGAAAGCGTCAGTGCTAAGATTACACTTAATACTCTTTTTTTCTGCATAATAATTCTCCTTAAATTTCCCCTGCCTAATTATCTGTTTCTCAAACCCTCATCTAATTCTAAAAAGTTACTTTTATTAATTATACCCTCAGATGTTTACGAATAGTAAATGCACTGCCAATGAAACCAATACCTACACCGAGGATCAGACCGACCGGAAGTAACGTACGGTATACTGTCGTTACCGGAAGGAACTCGATGATATTGTTCAACAGGCTGAACTTGGTCATCACATAAGCAACTGCCTTATCATATACAAAGTACAGGATCACCAGCGGAATCACCGCACCGATCAGTCCGATCACAAGACCTTCGATGATAAACGGTGCCCGGACGAATCCGTCCTTTGCTCCAATATATTTCATGATCGCAATCTCTTCTCTTCGCACGGTAATACCCATAGTAACGGTATTACTGATCAGGAAGATGGATACTGCAAGCAGAATGCCGATTAATACAATAGATACATAATAGATCAGTCGGTTCACGCTGGTCAGTGTCTTCGCTACTACGTCAGACTTATTGACCTTACTCACTCCGTCCAGCTTCTCTGCATAAGATACAACATCTTTCTGCTTGGACACATCACTCATGTATACTTCGTAGTTGTCAGATCCGCTTAGCGGATTATCATCCTTAAATCCGTCTGCCAGTTCTTTGGCGTCTCCGAAATACTCGTCCTTAAAGGAATCCCATGCTTCGTCTGCCGATACAAAATTCACCTTCAATACGCCGTTCTGGCTTTTCAGCTCATCGCCGATCTTCTTGATCTGCGCATCAGTTGCTTCTTCATCAAAGAATACCGTAATCGCAACGCCTTCCTCGGCTTTCTGAACCATGTATCTGAAATTGGTTACAATTGAAAAGAATATACCAAACAGGAAGATACATGCCGCCATGGTCGCAATAGACGCAACGGAGAACATTTTGTTTCTTCCGATATTCTTAAAACCCTGTTTTGTCTGATATCCGATCGTACTAATTCTCATTATTATACCCACCTCTTTGCTCGTCGCTTACAATGACCCCTTTTTTCATTGTAATAACACGCTTTTTCATCTCGTTGACAATCTCCTGGTTATGCGTAACAACAAGCACTGTTGTTCCTCGCTCATTGGCCTCCTCAAGAAGCTTCATGATCTCCCATGAGTTGGTCGGATCCAGGTTACCTGTCGGCTCATCTGCCAGAAGAATTGCCGGCTCATTCACAATCGCTCTTGCAATAGCAACTCGCTGCTGCTCACCACCGGACAGCTCCTTCGGATATGACTTATACTTCTGCGCCAGTCCTACCAGAGACAATGCCGCCGGAACTTTCTTCTTGATGATACGTGTTGGTGTCTCTACGACACGCTGCGCAAATGCAATATTTTCATAAATATTACGATCCTTCAGCAGACGGAAATCCTGGTACACAACGCCCAGACCTCTGCGGTACATCGGAATCTTTCTGTGCTTTAATCTTTCAAGGTTCTGTCCGTTCACCATGATAGTGCCGGATGTAGGCTCCAGTTCCTTCATGATCAGCTTGATCAGTGTAGACTTACCGGAACCACTGTCACCTACGATAAATACGAATTCGCCCTGTTCGATCTTCAGATTGACACCGTTCAGAGCAGCAACCCCTTTTGAGTACTCTTTCGTTACCTCATTTAATTCAATCATACTTTCCTCCTAAATTATTTAATACTCCATCGACTCCATATATTTCATGTACTTGACTACCATTAATGCAATCTTAAATGTGATCGCATCTTCAAATACCCTGAGATCAAGTCCCGTACTCTTCTGCAGCTTGTCCAGACGATATACCAATGTATTACGGTGGATATAAAGCTGTCTTGAAGTCTCAGACACATTCAGGCTGTTCTCAAAGAACTTATTGATTGTAGCCAATGTCTCTTCGTCAAATTCATCCGGAGATTTCCCCTCAAAAATTTCACGGATAAACATTTTACAAAGCGGAATCGGCAACTGATAGATCAATCGCCCGATACCTAATGTACTATACGCGATAACCTTCTTCTCGTCAAAGAATATTTTGCCGACATCCAGTGCAAGCTTCGCTTCTTTATATGATTTGGATACTTCACGGATATCATTAACGATCGTACCGTAAGCAATCCTTACATTCTCCTCGCCTTCGCTCTTCAGCGCATCGTAAAATTCTGCGGCTGCCTTCTCAAGCTCCGGATATCCTTCTGTCAGTCCAAGCTGCTTCATGATGATAATATCTTTCTCATCGACCGCTGTGATAAAATCCTTGGTACGCGCACTTAAGATTCCGCGAATGTTGTCCAGACGACTATTGTCTTTCTCATGGTTCGTCTCCACAATAAAGATAACACGCCTAGCCTCTGTGTCAATATGTAATTTTTTGGCTCTGTTATAAATATCTACCAGGAGCAGATTGTCAAGCAACAGATTCTTAACAAAATTGTCCTTATCAAAACGCTCCTTGTATGCAATCAGCAGACTCTGTATCTGGAATGCTGCAAGCTTGCCTACCATATACACATCGTCGCTTCCGCCATTTGCTAATAATATATACTCTAGTTGGTGTTCATCAAAAATCTTAAAAAACTGACACCCCTGAATCACCTGACTGTCAGCCGGTGATGACGCAAATGCCATTACCGCCTCTTCATAACTTACCTGCCCGGAAAATGTTGTTGCAAGAGTTTTTCCATCGGTATCCATGACGCACAGGTCAATTCTGGTGATCTCCTTCAAACCATCAATTGTGTTTTGAAGTATCTGATTAGATATCATAGTCCATCTCCTCCATTGATTTCAATATGCATTTTTCACAATATCTGACGTATACATTTGCCTAGTTCTGCATATTACTATTTTTTATCTTAATACATATCAACAAAAAAAGAAAGAGGAAATCAAGTATTTTTGTTGATTTCCTCAGCTTTTAAGATAATCTTCAGACTTTTATCTCCTATACATTGTGTACAAATCCCTTTTAAGTCCAAGTCCACATATCTTACATCTTAAGATTCTTTTTTTGTTTTTTCTATCTCACGTCTGAAAAGCATACGATCCAGAAATGTCATCACTTTGCCCTTGCCGCTCTTCTGGCGATATGCAAATTCCATCAGTTTACCTGCGCCAAGCCAGACTCTCGTATTGATCTGACTTCTGTTCCTGGCAATAAATTGCTCCTGTACCGGCGGCGTGAGTATCGCGATCACGCAATCTGCTTCGCCACCGTTGATCGCATTCACCAGCATATCGTCCGCTTCCGTGCCCGGTGCCACTTTGCTGCGCCAACGATCGCAATGCCACGGTATTCCTCTGTAAGACATCCCGTAAGCGCATCCACCTCTTCATCTGTCTCTACTAATAAATAAACTCTGCAGTGATTCCGATGCAGATACTTTAACCAGAGTCTTAAGAACGTCTGCGACGCGGTCTCACGGATACTTCTGGAATCCGTAATCCCTGCCGCTTCCAGGATATCCTTCTGCCCCGGAAGCACCAGATCACTCTGTTCGATCGCTTCCCGGTAACCCTGATCATCTCTGGCATACATAAGTGCTTCGATCGTAACCAGATCGATCACGCTGGTAGCGGGTGTATCCATATATTCTACAGCTGCTTTTAATGCCTGCTTTGCCGAGCAGTACTCTATATTCACATCTAATACATTAATCTTCTCTCTCATAGCATCACCTGTCAGGAGATTGTATCAAAAGGATTATTCCTTTGCAAGCAATGACATGAAAAGTTCATACTAATTAACATTTCTGTGATTATTTGACGCTTCCCTGCGCTTTTTTGTGATCAATCCACCGATTCGTCCCGTTTCTTTTGATGACAGCGACTTCCATCCTTTCTGAAGCACCTGATCCAGAAGTCCCAGTTCTTCCGCAATTTCGTATTTCATTTTCTCATCCGGTGTCACCTTACTGAGATCAATCGGTTTATCTTTTTTTCCAGACATATTATCTGCCCCTTTCCTGATTCTACAGGAAGTATTGACAGATTCATTATCGTCTATTCATACACTTTACTTCCACGCAAGCTCTTTCTGCATGGTAAATGAATATATGATTTTTTCCCGTACTTTCTTTCCGGTAATCTGCTCCAGCGCCCTTGCATAATACTCAAGCTGGGACTGGTATTTATCCAGAAGTTTCTGTTCCGACCAGATCTTATCGGTCTTATAATCGAGTACCACGAGTTCCCCGTCTTCCTCAAAACAGACATCGATGATTCCCTGTACCAGCATGGTCTCATCCTCTTCTGTCATCTCCGGATAAATGTCCCGCGCCGGAATTCCCAGTACAAACGGCTGCTCCTTCCTCAGCTTGTTCTCTTCTGCTGCCTGCTTCATGCGCTGTCCGGATGTTGTATGGATAAAGGTAAGGATATCTTTCGGCCTCACGCTCTCTGCCATCTCTCCTGCAATCCGTCCGGATTCGCACATCTTCTCAATCGCTGCCTCTGTACCTTCAAGATCATATTCCTTTGTGAAATCCAGAAGCTCCATCACTCTGTGATATGCGGTACCTCGCGGTGCTCCGGTAATCTCTTCCTCGCCCTGCAGAAATCTTGGGATCAATGGCACCACAGGTTCGTCTTCATATGGAAGCTCTCCCGCTTCCTCTGCCAGATATGCTCGCTTCTTTAACTCCGATACGGTGTATTTCAGCTTTTTTCCTTCCAGATCTCGGTAAGGATACTGATAATAAAACTGCTGTTTCAGACGCTCCTGCATCTTCTCATCGTAGACTTCTTCCACATTCCAGTTTTCTAATGCCTGACGTGTCACCATCTGCTCCGCGGTCTGTTCTATCTGCGATCCCCGCACCTGGGACATATCCACGATCTGGATGCGGAATGGACTTTTCTCTCCTCTTCCTGCCACCGCCGGAAGTATCCAGTCCAGATAACGTTTCGCCCCTGCAAGCTGTCCAAAGCTCATCGGAGTCGGATGAGCCGCCATATTTTCCTTATGATATAAGGCCTGATTCATTGCCTCACGAACCTTTGTCTCCGGGTCTGACAGCGTGCCGGTCACGATCAGCTTCTCTTTCGCCCGGGTCAGTGCCACATAGAGCACGCGAAGCTCTTCGCCCATGCTCTCCAGCACCTCTTCCCTGGCAATCACATTTCTGATCAGCGTTGGACATTTGGTACGCGTCTCAAGATCCACGCTTTCCAGTCCGATCCCAAGAGAGGCATGCATCAACACATCGCCCTTACTGTCCTGCCTGTTGAACTGTTTGCCCATGCCTGCCACAATAACAATCGGGAATTCCAACCCCTTACTTTTGTGAATGCTCATGAGCCGCACAGTATTGGACTGTTCATCTGCCGTGTTGGCTTCCCCGTAATCAATCTCGTATTTCTGAAGCTGTTCCACGTACCGTATAAAATGAAATACGCCCTTGTAGCTGCTACTCTCAAAGGTTCTCGCTTTCTCCAGTAACATATCCAGATTGGCTGCTCTCTGCTCCCCTGCCGGAAGCGCAGAGATATAATCACGGTAACCGGTCTCCTGCATGATCTTATCCAGCAGCCTGTGAAGTGCCGTGTAAGGGATCATTCTGCGAAAATGTTCCATCTGATCCAGACATGTCACCAGTTTACTTTTTATAACTTTATCTGATCCTTCTTTTGCATAACAGCTTACCGCCTGATGGAACGGCTTGTCCCTGTAGTTTCCCTTAATCCGGGCAAGTTCTTCATCCGTCATATGGCCGAATATCGACCGCAAAACGGATGCTAACGGTACATCTTGCCGTTTATTATTCAGGATTCTGAGGTAATCTAACAATACTCCGATCTCTCTGGTCTCGAAATAACCTTCACTGGAACCGGCGTACACCGGGATTCCCTCTTTTTTCAGAACTTCCATATAGACATCCGCATATCCCTTCATGCTACGTGTCAGGATCACGATGTCCCGAAACTCTGCCGGTCGCATCTGCTCTGTCTTCTTATCCTTCACTATCTGATGACGGATCAGTTCATGAATCCGTCCCGCGATCACCGATGCTTCCTTTTCACGATTCGACAGCTTCTCTACATCTGCACCGGATTCCACATCATCCTCGATATCCACAAGAATCAGCTCCGGGATATTGTCTGCTTGGGGATCTGATATTTCAGGATAACTTGCCCCCGGATATAACGCTGCCCGGTCATCGTATTCTACACCGCCCAGATCCCTGATCATGATCTGCCGAAAAATGTCATTGGCTCCGGCCAGCACTTCTTTCCTGCTTCGAAAATTCTTATGCAGATCAATTCTCTGCTCCGGTCCATCCGTCAATGTATAAGAATCGTATTTCTCCATAAATAATTCCGGTCTGGACAGACGGAATCGGTAGATACTCTGTTTCACATCACCTACCATAAAGATATTATTTTTGCCCGTCCATTTACCGGACACACTGGTCAAAATTGTTTCCTGTATCAGGTTACTGTCCTGATATTCATCGATCATGATCTCATAGAATTGCTTCTGATACTCCTCCGCCACCTTGGATGGCACAAGTCTGCCATCCTCTTCGCGGGTAAGAATCCGCATGGCATACTGCTCCATATCATCGAAGTCAATCATATTACGGGAACGTTTTATCTCTTCAAAGCGCTTCGAAAAGTCAGTTGTCAGGCGCGCCAGCATCTGCATATAAGGTCTGCACCGTCCGATTTCTGCCAGCACATCCTCTCCCGGTAATTCATAATACAACGACTTCAGGTCTTTTATCATGTCCTTGACGTTATCCCGCACTCGTTTCACGAAATTCGCTTTCTCTTCTGAAGCCTGATTCTTGCGATTCGAAGCAAGACGTTTCCAATTAATCCGCTGGATGGCTTCGTAAGTCTCTTCATATCCTTCTGCCTGTTCCAATCGTTCAATCTGACGCAGGTCATCTTCCAGCGCATCCATATACATCTGCGGTCCATCCGGTGCCATACATACAGCAAGTCCCTGCCGCAAGAGCTCTTTTGCTCCTGCCATATAGCCCACCATATTTTTCTGCATTGCCTGATAATACACCGTCGCCTGCAGTTCTTCCATATTCTCTACTTCGTATGCATGTACACATTCTGCCAGCCATCTGTCCGGTTCCGGATAGCTGCGCGAAAATTCATACAGACGCTCGATCAGTTCCTCGATCTTCTTATCATCACGGCTTCCTCCGTAGCTTTCTACCAGATTCAGGAACTCCGGATCCGCTTCTTCATAATACTGTTCTAACATTTCCTGCATCACATCGCCACGCAGAAGCTTTAATTCTCCCTCTTCGCCAATCCGAAATGCCGGATCCAGATCAATGGTATGAAAATGTTCCCGGATTACGGATAAACAGAAACTGTGAATGGTCGTAATCTGCGCACTGTGGATCAATGTCGCCTGCCGGTTCAGATTCGCATCCTCCGGCCGCTTCTCTGCCTGATCTTCAATTGCCTGTCGGATACGCTCTTTCATCTCTGCCGCTGCTGCCTCGGTAAATGTCACGATCAGCAGCCGGTCTACATCCACAGGATTCTCTTTTCTGGTGAGCATGGTAATGATTCGTTCCACCAGCACCGCTGTTTTTCCGGAGCCAGCTGCCGCCGACACCAGAATATTACGCCCGCCAAGCTCTATGACCTGCCGCTGTTCTTCGGTCCACTGGACTCCCATGGCGTATCCTCCTTTCTATTAAAAGTATCAGGTACCTTTCCTGTTTCTCCTGATACTGCACTCTGCATCTTTGCAACCGCTTCCTCGCGCGTCAGCTTCTTTCTGTCCAGATATTCATAGCCGTCAAGCTGTGGATCAAATCCACAGATCTGCTGATAAATACAATGCTCGCACTCATGATTTTGACCCTGGCGATATGGCTGCACTGCCACCTCACCCCGGACAATCTGCTGTCTGATCTCTGCCGCTTTCTGATCCGCATACTCCATCATGGTGTGGAATTCTTCCTGGCTGACCGCTCTGGATACTTTAGAAAGGCTTCCGTCATTATTAAACTTCACCGGCACAGCCAATGAATCTCCTGTACGTTCCCTTTCCAGATGTTCCAGACTGTTCTGCTCCAGATTCACCACGCCGTCCGGGCGCAATTCCTTCAAAAGCCTTTTTTCAAGATCTGCTTTGCCATTTTTCTCTAACAGCGGATCCTTCATCCGGTAATAAAATACGCCCGACGGGATTACCTGTTTACCCGGATATCGTTTCTTCATGTGGTCGGTTGCCGCATTCATATACACCATCAGCTGTAACTGCAATCCATAATAAAGTGCTGACACATCGAATCCCATCCGTCCGGTCTTATAATCGATAACCTTCACATAGACTTCATCCTGTGTCTCGCACACATCAATCCGGTCGATTTTGCCACTGCCAAAGGACATCTCATATGCCGACGGTTTAAAATCACCTCTGGCTAACTGTTCGGTAAGTGCCCAGACCGTGCGGTTCAGCAGACGGTCAAGTCTTGTGATCATGTATTCATTTCTGGCAGAACTGTACAATACAGAATTACCGTAATCCGCAATGGATTCTTCCAGACTCTCCCGCACCAGCTGTTGCCGCTTCTCTTCTTCTATTTTCGTCCATCCGCCTTCTTTTTCCGCTTTACCGGAATAACGCTCCATCGCACTGTGAAAGACATTTCCCAGATCCAGCGGCTGAAACTCGTATTCGTTCCGTTCCTTCAGGCGTAGTCCATATGTCAGAAAATGTGCAAATGCACAGGCAGAGAATTTCTCCATTCGGGAAATACTGTTCTGGAAATGCGTACCGTAAAGGAGCTTTGCAGCTTCCTCACTGATCTGCTTCGGATGATAAGAATAAAATGACGCATCCAGAAGGTCTCCGATCTTCTCTGCCCATTCGGGATGCTTCTTATACCAGTTATAAAGCTCCATCCAGCTGCTGCCGCCCGCATCACTCTGCATGCGGAGTCCCCGGATCAGTGCCTGCAGTCCAATCTCCGGCGTCAGTTCCTGCTCAGTTAACGGCTTTGACGCCTCATCGATCACCGGCGCATCCGGGAATAATCTGCGGATCTCACCGATCAGATACGCCGGACGCTTTGCTTTGCCATCTGCTCCCGATCTGCTGTAAAACAGATGCAGTTCCTCTTCCGGTTTGGTCAGATTCAGATACAGATAAAATTTCTGAATATATGCCTGTTCTCTTCCACCCGGTGTGAGTGAGAGATTTTCCTGCTCAAACTGCGCTCTGTCCTGTTCACTTAACAGTCCTGTCCGCATCAGATTGCCCGGAAGCAGCGAATCATTGACTCCAAGCATCAGCAGTACACGGATATCTTTTAATCTGGTTCGCTGTACATCCCCGGCGATCACCTGATCCAATCCCGGCGGAATTACACCAATCTTAATCTCATTCAGTCCGGCATCCAAAAGCTCCACGTATTCCTTTAATGTTACCGGTTCGTCTCCCAAAAGCTCTACAAATTTGTCGAAGAGACCAATCAAAGCACTATATACCTGTGCATATTCTCTGGCAAGCGCAAGTTCTCCCTCTTCCGTGAATGCATCCTCCTGCCGTTTTAATTCCTGCTGCAGTTCCTGCTCTTCCAGAAAACGGTAGAGTGCCTCGGTAATATCACGCACCGTTTTCTTCCGCTGCCGCAGTACAAAAAGCAGACCGTCCACCAGCTCCACCAGTTTCACCCGAAGGTGATTCAGATGCTCCAGTTCGTCCTCTGTCACATCTGTGCCTCTGCGCACCCATCGCTGCTGCCAGTTCTTATACCCACGGATACCAAGTGCCAGACAGTAGTTCTCCAGCTCATCCACCTCGTCATCTGTAAACGGTCCATAACCTGCTCTTAAAAAACGAAACACACTTTCATAAGTAAAGCTCTGCTCCGCCATATTCAAAATGCTTCGCACATACTCCACAAAAGAATTCAGCAGAATACTCCGCTTATAATCCATGAATACCGGAATCCTGTATTTGGCAAATGCTTCTTCCAGATAATCGCCATAGCCATTAAGATCCGTTGCCACTACACCAATCTCCCGGTAACGCATGTCCTCTTCCCGCACAAGCCTGCGGATCTGCGCAGCTGCCGCATAGGCTTCTTCTTTTGGCGTTCTGGTCTCATGAATCGCGATTGTGTCCGGCTTCCCGATATAATATCTGCCCGAATAACGGAAAAGATGCTCCTCCAAAAAGGCAAGTGCCTCGCTTTTCCGAAAACGGTAAAACGGTCTCTTTTTGAGCCATACCGGTTCTGTCTGCTCCACACCGCACGCTCTTGCAATCCTCGTCAGTGTTGTCACCGTATGCTTACTCATCCCAAACATCTGGCAGGCATCCGTATAACGGTAAGGATCTTCTCTGTCATCGATGGTTACTGTCACGATCACATCTCTGGCAAGCTTCATAAGCTCCGCAAGCAGTCTGTTCTGCACCGGAGTAAATCCGGTAAATCCATCCAGCACGACCACACTCCGCTTCAGCAGTTCCGATTCTGGCACTGTTCTGCACAGCACATCCAGAATTTCCTCTTTGGTAATATATCTGTCCTGGAGATATTCCCGAAACTTCTTATATATAAGGCTCATATCCTTTAACTTATAATACAGATAAGATTCTTCTCCTGCCCGCTTCATCACGCAGTCCAGTTCTTCTTCCCCGATATCATACTGGTCGAACTCCGACAGAACCGACTTCACCTCACTGATATAGCCGAGACGCTTCATGTTGCCTTTCAGCACACGCAGCTCCGGTTCGATGTCTCCGGCAATCTTGCGCAAGATCAGGTTCTTGCCCTCATCGTCCAGCACAGGCGTATTTCCTTTCCCTGTCTCTTCAAAAATCCGATATGCCAGTCGTCCAAAACTCAACACATCGATATTCATAATGCCCTTTTTCTCGTTCATCAAAACAAGGTCCTTCTGCGTCTGCATCGTAAACTGCTCCGGCACCAGGACCATGTAATTAAGGGCAGGGTGTTCCCCTGCCTCCTGTATAATTCTCTGATATAAATAGTGGGACTTTCCGGAACCGGAACCCCCAAATACAAATTGTAATGCCATATATTCCTCCCGGCATCTGTCTTGAAATCTGTCAACCAATTCTTCCAGGCTATGAATCTGCAAATATTTTTCCATATATCGGAATCGGCACATAGGCTTCCACAGCAATGCCGTCTTCCATATATTCTTCTCTGAGAAGCTCTCCGTACTTGCGGATCAACTGGATCTTCGCTACGTCTTTATATGGAAATGTATACTCTACCAACGCCTTCTGTCCCCGGAGCACCTCTTCCAGCTTGCTCTCCAGTGCATCAATCCCCGCTCCTGTCGCCGCTGAGATCGGCACTGTCGCATCTGCCTGAAAATCCCGCAAGATCACAGGCTCTGTCAGCAGATCCTGCTTATTAAACACGGTGATCACAGGCTTATCCTGTACGCCCAGTCCCCGCAACGTCTCATATACAATATGCATCTGCTCATCCAGCTGTGGATTCGACGCATCCACCACATGCAGGATCAGATCTGCGTACTTTGCTTCCTCCAGTGTACTGCGAAATGCATCAATCAGGTGATGCGGCAGCTTCCGGATAAATCCAACTGTATCTGTAAACAGCACCTTCTGTCCGCTGCCAAGCTGATATCCCCTGGTCGTCGGATCCAGTGTGGCAAATAGCTTATTCTCTGCCAGCACTTCCGCTCCCGTCAAATAATTCAGAAGCGTCGACTTGCCCGCATTGGTATAGCCTACAATAGCAATAACCGGAAGCATCTCCTTCTTCCGCTGTTCTCTTGCCACCTGTCTGTGATTCTTCACTTCCGTAAGTTCCCGGTTCAGTCTGGCAATTCGTCCTTTGATCAGTCGTCGGTCCATCTCCAGCTTCTTCTCACCGGGACCTCTGGTACCGATACCACCTCCAAGCCTTGAAAGTGATGTACCATATCCGGTAAGTCTCGACTGACGATACTTTAACTGTGCAAGCTCCACCTGGATCTTACCTTCATTGGTAGATGCTCTCGCGGCAAAGATATCCAGGATCAGCAGCGTCCGGTCCATGATCTTCGTATGCAGCTCATCCTTCAGATTGCCGATCTGTGCCGGCGACAACTCGTCATCACAGATAATGCCATCTGCTTCTGTCTCCCACAAGAGATCTCGGATCTCATCAAGCTTACCCTTGCCCACATAAGTTCCCGGATGGATCAGTTCTCTCTTCTGGATCACTCTGCCCACGCACTCCGCTCCGGCAGTGCGCGCAAGTTCTTCCAGCTCATCCAGCGACTGATCCACATCCTCTGCATCGGATAAACTGATTCCCACCAGAATTACCCGTTCTTTTTTCTGTTCTGTCTCATACATCTATGTTCTGTTCCTTCTGTAATTCTGTTATTGTGTCTCCAGAAATTCTGCTTCCTTCGTTCCGCGTTCGTCATCCGGATAATCCTTCACATACTCCTTCAGCTTTGTCCTGGCATTCTCCCATTTGCCAAGCTTCTCATATGCTACAATCTCGTTATACTTCATCTCCTGCATCAGTTCCTTGCTGGCATCGTCACATTCCTGCCCAAGATTGTAATAATTCAGAGCTTCTTTTGGATTATCCAGCTTCAGTTCACAGCTTCCGAGGAAATTATACAGTGCCGCGGTCTTCTCCGCACCATTATCCAGCGCTGACTGAAATGCACTGAGTGCTGCTTCATACTCACCCAGTTCCCATTTCGCCATACCGATGCCGCGGTACGCCTCTCCGGTATCCTGTCCTTTATCCGCTGCCTCCTTGAACTTCGTGACAGCTTTTTTATAGTTGCCATCCTCCAGGTAAGTTGTACCCTCTTCGATCGCTTTGGATCCACAGCCTGTCAATGCCAGGCACAGCAGCATACATATTGCAATAAAACTTACATGTCTCTTCATGTTATCCTCCCCATTAGAGATTATTCTATGAATCCATTATGCCAAATCCAGAAAAACATTTCAATACGAAGAAAGGAACTTACCTTAGTAAGTCCCTCTTTTTGTCCGTCTCTTCTCTAGTCAAGCGGATATTCGCAATCCGCTTCGCTACTTGCTCATAACCGAATGCTGCTTTGCAGCTTATCAGGAGTGGCTTGCACCACTCCTGATACAAGCAATTGAAGCAGGGGACTTGCTTGATTCGGTTAAAAAAATAACTGCCATCATCACAAGTCCCACAAGACTTAAGAATTTGCCTGCTGCCACACCGGAAGCATGATATATGATCACAACACTGTGTTCGCCTGATTCTATTGGAAATCCTAAAAATGCTGTGTTCACCTTTTTAGGCACTGTCTGGTCCCCATCCACATAGATGGTAAAGTTCTTATCATATGGGATCGACGTAATAAAATATCCGGTATTCTGTACATCGATCTTACCTGCGATCGTATTGCCTTTTGTATCATCCCTGTCCACCTGAAATGCAGACTGATACAGATTCTGATCTTCTTCCATATCCTCCGTATACGCACTTGCGGATCCCATATAACACTGTACTCCTGTCAGTTCGTATTCCCCTGCTCCAAAGGTTATCTTCAGATCAGTCTGGTCTGACGGAAGTGTCATCACGTAGGTAAATGTCGTATTTCCATTATAATATAAGTGACTTTCGGAACTCAGCTTATTACGGATTCCATTTACCCAGATTGCCACATCATGATTCGGTCTGTGATTGTCCACCTGAAACTGAAGATATAGATTATAGTCTGTCGCTTCACTATATGCCGATGTCTCCGCAGGCACAGATACATTTACCGAAGTTTTATTCTTTGCCTTAATCTCAATGTTACCATCTGCATCCGTTGATATCTTCATCTGTTTTGTATTCATATTCGGAATCGTAAATGTACTTTTTTCTGCCGTAGCTTCAAACAGACTCTTGCACCCCTGATCATCCGCATCTGCCTCCGCATTATCTGTACTGTTTGCATTTACTACAGCGTAATTCATCAGCGCAGTCTGGTTATATGGAAATGCAAGTGTCCGATACTCTTCCTCCGCCATCACACGGTCTGTAGCATAGGCCACCGGTGCCACGCCTGCATTTTCCGTTACGATCGGTGTTCCGTCCTTTTTCTGTCTGATCTGATACTTTACACCCATGAACCGCTGATATAATGGATTCTTCGCCACACTCTGCATCAGATTGTTGCGGTATGGCTGTTCCAATTCAAACGTATCCTTGCGAAAATCCTGATACTCCGTATTATACGCTGAAGAATAAAGGGATGACACCCACTGCCCCGATGCCCATACCCGGTTCAGATCTGCGGCATTTTCCGTGTCTTTCCCCATCTGTTCGATCCGATAAAAGGAAGAATCATGCTGCAGAATATCATTCACGGTACCTCCAATCCTGCTGTCCGTCACTTTCGCATACTCTGCGGGTTCGATCAATTCACTGCTGTACGCATTGGCCACACCTTCAAACAGTGTCAGACAGATCAATGGTGGAACGATCAGGACCGCTATCCTGCGTTTCCAACAAAATACAGCAACGGATATCAATGCGATCACTCCATCCAACATGAGCAACTGCCACTGCATTTCATACGAAATCGTTGCATTTCTTCCATAATAGTCATACATAATCACTGCCAGCGTAAGCACTGCGGCAATCAGATTAACCGGCAATGAAATCTCATGTTTCTTATTCTTCCAAAGATATAACGCGATCAGATAGCAAATCAGCGGTAAAAATGGAATGACAGCCTTATCTCTTATATATAATCCACCATTCAGAAGCCATGCAAATACCGGCAGGCTAATAACCAGCATACAGCCCCAGGCAAGTACACGCTCACTCCATCTTCGGTAAGTAAGTCCGACAATTAATACGGTAATTGCAAGAGTGGTAAGTCCCAGTCCATAAGTTCCATACGCTACACGAAGCGGCGGAAACTGCGGTATCAAAAGCTCCCCGATCTTCATGCCGGCTGCTTCCTGCTTTCTCCCAAAAAGGGCTCTTGCCGTCGGCACCAGCAGGATACCACTCATACATACAGCTGCAAGCATCGGCATCACAAAGCGAACTCCATCTCGCAAAAATACAGGTACCCGGAACTTTGGTGTGATTTCCAGATACCGGTACACACCATAGAGCACCAGTGCCAACATACCGCCAATACTGAAATAAAAGCTAGTCATAATCATCAGAAATACACTGATCAGATACAGATCCGATCGTTTCTTATCAAAATACCGATCGACCCCGATCAGTGACATATAAAGGAACGGCATATAGTTGACAAACATCACCTGATGACAGGACTGATAGATCACAGGACCTGCCAGCATATACATCAATGCTACGCCAAGTCTTATCTCTTCCGGAAATCCGCGTCTGCCAAGCCAGTAATACAGAAGGCACACAGATACTGCGATCCCTGCAACGCTGACTGCGATTATATAATCGCCCATTTTTACAAAAGGCAGCAGATAGGACAACAGAATTACCGGACTATATAAACCGTAATAGGAAAAATTATAAATATTCTGTCCACCGCCAAGATTGGCTGCAAACTCCGGAAACAGTTCTCCTGTATCATAGAACTGCTGTCTGAAATAATCCGGAATCACGCTATGCTGGCTGATCCAGTCTACCTTTGCCCCAAACACACCATTTCGTCCCACAAAGAGCCAGCATACAAATACGGTCAGCAAGCATAGCAGCAGATAGATCACACCACGAATCTTTTTCTTACCTTTTATGATCTGCATACGTCTCTCCTTCCTCACTGGATTCCCGAAGCAGATAGATTGGACGATGCTTAGTCTCAAGATAAGTCTTAGACAGATACTGTCCAAGAATTCCAAGGCACAAGAGCTGTACACCGCTGACCATGAACACGATACATGCCATGGACGGCCATCCGGATACCGGATCTCCCCATACAAGTGTCCGGATAATAATTACCAGGATCACCAGTGCCGACAGTCCACAGAACAGAATTCCCAGTACCGATGCAAGCGCTAATGGTACTACTGAAAATCCGGTGATTCCTTCTAATGAATAACGGAACAGTTTCCACACTGACCACTTCGTCTCACCTGCAGAACGCTCTACATTTTCAAAGTCCAGCCATTTGGTCTTAAATCCTACCCATCCAAAGATTCCTTTGGAAAAACGGTTGTACTCACTCATCTGTAATACTGCATCTGCCATCTTACGGTTCATCAAGCGGTAATCTCTTGCGCCATCTACAATCTCCGTCTTAGATATTTTGTTGATAAAACGATAAAACTGTCTGGACAGGAACGACCGTATCACCGGCTCTCCTGCTCTGGTAGAACGTCTCGTTGCCACGCTGTCGTAATCTTCTTCTTTTAATATCCGGTACATCTCCGGCAAAAGTGACGGCGGATCCTGAAGATCTACATCCATCACCGCAATATAATCTCCTTCTGCATGTGTAAGTCCCGCATAGATTGCTGCCTCTTTACCGAAATTTCTGGAAAATGACAGGTATCTGCACCGGGCATCTATCTCGTGAAGCTTCTTCATTTCCTCCAGTGTTCTATCTGCAGAGCCATCATCTACAAAGATTAGTTCAACGTCTGTATCCATCTGACCTATGATCCGGCTCATTTCTTTATAATATATCGGCAATGCCGCTTCCTCGTTCCAGCACGGAACGATAATTGATATCTTATCCATAATCTTATTCACCTCTGGCGGATATTTTATCTCACATATCTTAAGTATTTGTCAAATTAAATCTTAAAGTTTCTTAAATTAAAATGATTTTTTATTAAATTCTTGTATACTTATCAGCAGAACGAATATGAAAGGAGATTTTATTATGGATGCCCACATTCTGGCAGTAGATGACAACCCGGAAATCCGGGAGATTATAGAGATACTATTAACCGGTGAAGGCTTTGCAGTCGATCAGGCAGGAGATGGCACACAGGCGCTTGCTATGCTGAAAGAAAAGCATTATGACCTGATTATTCTGGATATTATGATGCCAGGCATGAATGGATACCAGACCTGTCTGGAGATCCGTAAGCTCACCAATGCTCCAATTCTGTTCTTAAGTGCCCGCACCAAAGACAGTGATAAAACTCTGGGCTTCTCCAGCGGCGGAGACGACTATCTGGCGAAACCTTTTTCCTATCCGGAGCTGATCAGCCGGGTAAAGGCATTGATCCGACGTTACCAGATATATAAAGGAAAGGATGAAGAGACAATTACCGAAGTCCCTGTCAATATCCATTACCACAATCTGGATATTGACAGGAATACCGAGACCGTTTACCGGGATGGTGAAGCAGTAGATCTTACCAGCACCGAATATGCCATGCTGCTTACACTGGTTACCCATCCTAGTCAGATCTTTTCTGCCGAGCGGCTGTTCGAAGTTGTCTGGAATGAGCCTTATTACTATGGTGCCAGCAATTCTATCATGGTACACATTCGAAACCTGCGCCGCAAGATTGAAGTCGATCCTGCTGCTCCTACCCTGATCACAACCGTCTGGGGAAAGGGGTACCGCTGTGAATAAGCTCCGTACTAAAATTCGTACTAAACTTCTGCTTCTGATCATCATCACCGGGCTTGCAAGTGCACTGCTTTTCCAGGGAATGTGGAACTGCAGATGGAAGGTCTGGGACGTACTGTCAGATGCCGGATTTTTTGATGATATACTGCCGAGTGCAGACGATAATTTCTGGAATAATCTTTTTAATAGAGCTGCTGATTATGACCTTCCTGCCTCCGAAACGGATTCCAAGGCAATCGATGCACTGACTCCTTTCTTCGATGAAACAGCAGACGAATATACCAGCATATATCTTTATTCTCTGACCGAAGGGGAATATCTGGTCGGTCGTTATGCCCAGATTATGGATTCCGAAATTTTCGTGTACCATTTGACATTGCCTACCGATGGACAGACGGAGCCAATGAAGAACGCTTCGAAATGCCGGTTAAGTTTAAGAATGGATATGCTACTGTCATCGTCTATTTCTATCATCAGACGTATTTCATTACACCATATTTCTTCGCCTGCCTTATCTGCTGCCTGACGCTGTTCCTTGGAAGCATCCTGTTCTTTGTCCGCCGCAAAATGAAAGAAGTGGATCGATTAGAACAGCATATCCTGACCATGGCATCCGGTGATCTGACAACACCTGTAATCCCCGGCAGCAAAGATGAACTTGGCATACTTGCAAGAGAACTTGACAACCTGCGAATTACACTGCACGAAACAATCACCAATGAGCAGGAAAGTCATCAGGCAAATCAGGATCTGATCACCGCCATGTCCCATGATCTGCGCACCCCGCTCACGGTACTGAAAGGCTATCTGGAAATACTGCGTCTCGGAAAAAATGCAGACATGCAGACCGAATACTTGAATCGCTGCATTCAGAAAACCGAAGATATCCAGGAAATGTCAGACCGGATGTTTGAATATGCACTCGTCTATGAAAAGGACATCCAGCCTGAATTTCGCAGGCTCCCTGCTACACTTCTGCTAGAACACCTGATGGAAAATGCAGACTTCCTGCATCTGACCGGATTTCAGACTTCACCTCAGATCCCCGATGAACCACTTTCTGATTTTGAAGGCGATCCTGCGCTGATCAAGCGAATCTTTAACAATCTGTTCTCCAACATTCTCAAATATGGAGACAAAAAAGCTCCGGTCGTCATTACATTCTGTCAGAATACAGACAGTCATAATGTGCCGCAGCTGATTATCACCTTAAAAAATGCAGTTAAATCAGACCTTGCCGGCATCGAGAGCAACCGGATTGGTCTGAAGAGTGCAGAAAAAATGATGCGGCTGATGCATGGCGGGCTACACTACACGCAGATGGCGGAATCATTCACTTCTACTTTAACATTTAAAGGGCTTGCGGATTAATCCTCCGCAGCCCTTTTCCATATCTCTTCACATTGCTTACTATATTGATTCTGTAACTCAGGAAACCAGATCACAGGTTCCGGAGTCTCCGGATGCTCTGCAATCGCTTTTTCCATCCATACCATATGATACCAGCGTCCGAATTTGTACGCACACTGGTGAAATGTTCCGATCAGCCGGTAGCCGAGATGTTCATGATACTCTACACTATTGTTAGTA
The DNA here is from genome assembly GCF_003464045.1 of Dorea sp. AM58-8. Taxonomy (NCBI): domain Bacteria; kingdom Bacillati; phylum Bacillota; class Clostridia; order Lachnospirales; family Lachnospiraceae; genus Dorea; species Dorea sp. AM58-8. Next base: position 31,860 of record NZ_QSDM01000015.1, read on the forward strand.
AGATACTCATCCGGTTCTTCCGGATACGCAATACACGCATTCAGATTGATGATGTGCATGGCATCCAACGTGTCTTCCAGTGCCTGATAAAGACGGCTTCCGATTCCATGTCCGCGTACATTCTCTGCCACATAGATCGACGTCTCTACCGACCAGTCATAGGATTCCCTGGTATTCAGCGGAGAGGCATAAACATAGCCCACGACCTTTCCGTCCAACTCTGCTGCCAGATAAGGATATTTTTCCAATGTATGACGTATCCGCTGTCGGAATTCCTCCACGGACGGCACATGACATTCATAAGTGATCGCCGTATGCTCCACATAATATCGATATATTTCCACCAGCGCCTCTGCGTCATCCTCACTGACTACACGTATCTTAAGTTCCATTCCCAACATCCTTTCCCGAAAATTATCTTCTCTATTCAAGAATGCCTCGGCGTTCTTGCTGCGAGGTGCGTGTCATGCAATTGCATGACATACTTCTACTGCGCACCTCTGCAATCCTGCCGGAGGCTATATCAGCTGGGAGATTGACTCCCATCTGATATACTGCATCTACGATAGCACACAAAAAAATATCACGCAACCATACAAACATGGTGCGTGATATTCATATATCTCTTAATCTTCTACCAGTTTATTCAACTGCTTATTCGCCGCAAACAGCAATGCAGTAAACGCCATCATGATCACGAAGATTCCAACGAATACCGGGAATACATCGAATTTCTCAATGAATGCCTGTACATATGGGCTCAGTTTATTTGCCACAAATGTAGATACCGCGATAACTCCCATCAGCAGTGACAGGTATTTCTTCGGTGCATATTTACTTACGAATGCATTACGCAGTGGCGAGAAGCACATCTCTCCGATGGTAATTACGGCAGAGAACAGGATCGGCCAGAGTACACTTGCCTTAACAGATGCACCTGCACCAACACCACGGAATAATTCGCATAATACCATTACACCGAATGCCAGTCCTACAAACAGAAATCCCAGACCGACTTTCTTGAACATATTCATATCGCCCTGCGGACGCTCTGCAAGCTTCTTCCAGATTGCAGCCATAACGCCACCAAGTACTACACACAGCAGACCGTTCCATGTAGTTGTGATCCATGACGGTGCAATTTCGAACGAGCCAAGGCTCATCTTCACATAGTCTGTCATGTAGATTACCAGTGCCAGATCCTGCTGATAGTAGAACAGCCAGAAGATGACGGACAGTGCGGATACCAGAATGATCGCTCCCATTCGTTCCTTCTCTTTCTTTGACAATGGCTCTTTCTTGCCTGCGCCCTCGTCAGCAGTATGTGTAGATCCGATGATCTCACCCTTTTCATCCGTCAGGTACTTGAATGGCTTAATGCCCTGTCCCTGGAGATTGCCCCAGTTCAGCACAAACCATACCAGACCTACGATACACCACAGTGCTGCCATGAGGAAACACTGACGGAATCCAAGTACATCTCCCTTTTTAAACACATGCAGATACAAGAAGCCTGTCAGCAATGATCCCACAAATGCTCCTACATTTACATAGGAATACTGAATGGAAAATGCCGCATCCAATAATTCCTTGTTATGATACTGTCTTCCGATCAATGCGTTCAGATTGCCTTTAAATAAACCTGTTCCGATAGACACCAGAATGATCATTGCATTAATCATAGCCGGACTATCTGCCCGCCATCCTACAATGTATCCTAATGCCATAATAACGTAACCAAGCGAGATGGCATATCTTGCCCCAAGCCATCTGTCTGAAATCACGCCTCCGATCAGCGGTGCCATATAAGTGTACGCTGTCAGATTCGCAGCCATGATCGCCGCGTCTGTCCTCTCAATTCCCAGACCACCTTCTGCCACAGCAGTAATCAGGAATAAGAGCAGCAACGGCTTTGCCCCATAGAATGCTAGACGTTCAAACATGAACGTGATACAGCACGCATAGAAGCCCTTTGGGTGTTTCTCTTTTGTCTTTGTTGCTCCCATTTTTGTTCTCCTTCTATACTTTGATGATCGCTGTCACTTCCCCAAATAACAGCAGACAATCCGTACTATACCATATTCTAGAACGCGGTTCAATTAAAATAGTATAAACTCCACATTTTCCCTGTGTTTTAAATGTTTATTCTGCAATCTGTCTTACAATATCTTTCACGATTTTAACTCCGAGATCCATTCCCTCTACCGTAATGTGCTCGAACACACCGTGAAATGCGTGACCGCCCGTTCCAAGATTCGGGCATGGAAGTCCCATGAAGCTGAGTCTTGCTCCGTCTGTGCCTCCACGGATCGGTTCTACGACCGGTTCCAGTCCCACATTCTTAATCGCAGCAAGTGCCATATCTACCAGCTCCATACACGGTTCGATCTTCTCCCTCATATTACGATAAGACTCCGTCACCTTCACTTCTACGCTGCCTTCTCCGTATTTCTGATTAAGTACTTCAGCAATCTCCTGCATCTTTTCTGCGCGCTTATCAAAATTCTCCTTATCAAAATCACGGATGAGATACTTCATATTCGTAGTAGTTACATTACCACTCATTGCATTCAGATGATAGAAGCCTTCGTATCCTTCGGTCGTCTCCGGACGTTCATCTGCCGGAAGCATCTGGTGGAATTCCGTTGCGATCGTCTGCGAATTCACCATAATATCCTTTGCAGATCCTGTGTGTACACTGACGCCGTGACATGTTACAAAGCCTGTAGACGCATTAAAATTCTCATACTGGATCTCACCCTCTGCGTCACCATCCAATGTGTAAGCGTAATCTGCCCCAAATCCTTCTACATCAAAATGATCCGAACCTCTTCCGATTTCCTCATCCGGTGTGAATCCGATGCAGATCTTACCATGTGGAAGTCCTTCCTTTATAATCTCATCTACAGCTGTCAGGATTTCTGCAATACCAGCCTTGTCGTCAGCACCAAGAAGTGTTGTTCCGTCTGTTGTGATCAGAGTTCGTCCTTTCAGACCTGCCAGATGTGGGAATTCTGCTGCTGATAATACATTGCCGCTTGTTCCAAGCACCACATCACCGCCATCATAGTTCTTGATAAGCTGTGGCTTGATGTCTTTACCGGACGCATCCATCGCTGTATCCATATGCGCAATCAGTCCCAGAGCTGCTTTGTCCTCGCATCCCGGTGTAGCAGGAACAGAACCATATACATAGCCCTTGTCATCCACTCTCGCATCCTCAATGCCAAGTCCTTTCATCTCTTCTACCAGTTTCTTCGCCAGATCCAGTTCTCTTGCTGCCGAAGGAACCGTATCGCTGTTCTCATCACTTGTTGTCCATACTGCAACATACTCCAAAAATCTTTCGTACGCTTTCATTATTGTAGTCTCCTCTCAATCATTAATCTACGTTCTATTCTATCCCATTTGTATACAATCTTCTACACATTTTTTGCAAAATCTATTGACATCCTCTTCGATCGGCTGTATCATACCATTAGTTTCACACTTTAAACAACTAAAATTTTACAGTATGAATATTTTACAGTATGAATGTCTATGAATGTTGGGCATGGATTGCGAGAGTGCACACAGCACGGAGCAATCCACAGGGCATTCCAACGCACATATCAAACAACAAATGTCAAGGAGGATTTACATTATGATTTTAGTATTAAAACCACATACCAGTGCCGAAGATAACGCTCGTGTCGAATCACTGGTTAAGAACAAGGGATTGACACCTCACATGGTAGTCGGCAACGAAATGACCATCATCGGCTGTGTCGGTGACACATCTAAGGTAGATCCAAGACTTTTTGAAGTAGATCCTTCAGTAGAACGAGTTATGCATGTGCAGGAACCTTATAAACTTGCCAACCGCGCATTCCATCCGGAGAATTCCATCATCGATGTATCAGGAGTTAAGATCGGCGGCGATCACCTTGGGCTGATCGCAGGTCCTTGTTCTGTTGAGACTTACGAACAGGTACTTGGCATCGCAAAGGCTGCTAAAGCATCCGGCGCCAATCTGTTAAGAGGCGGCGCATTCAAGCCTCGTACGAGTCCATATTCATTCCAGGGACTTGGGCTGGAAGGTCTGGAGATTCTGGAAGCTGTCAAAAAGGAGGTTGGACTTCCAATCGTAAGTGAATTAATGTCTCCACAGTATCTGGATGTTTTCAACGAAAAGGTTGACCTGATTCAGATCGGTGCCCGCAATATGCAGAACTTTGATCTGTTAAAACAGTTAGGACAGATCGATCGCCCGATCCTGCTGAAAAGAGGCCTTAATGCAACTTACGAAGAATGGATCATGTCTGCCGAATACATTATGGCAGCAGGTAATGAAAATGTCATTCTCTGCGAGCGTGGTATCCGTACATTTGAAACCTATACAAGAAACACGCTGGATCTTCAGTGCATCCCGGTACTCCGCAAGCTGACTCATCTTCCAATCATCATCGATCCGAGTCATGCAGGCGGCAAATGGTGGCTGGTAGATTCTATGGCAATGGCTGCTGTAGCTGCAGGTGCGGACGGACTTATGATTGAAGTTCACAACAATCCGGAAGCTGCTCTCTGCGACGGTGCCCAGTCATTAAAGCCTGAGAAATTCGACAATCTGGTCAGGAAAGTTTCACAGATTGCCCATGTAGTAGGAAAAGAAGTTTAAGGAGTATCAACCCATGAAATTAACTGTAAATCTGGGAGCCAACAGCTACCCGATCTATATAAAAAACAACATATTGAGTCAGGCGGATACTTATATCCACGAAGCCTTTCGTGGTCACAAAATTATGATCATCTCTGATGATATCGTGTATCCGATCTACGGAGAGGCTTTGACCGCCAGACTTGCTGATTGGGAATGTTATCATATCGTACTGCCACACGGCGAACAGACCAAAGACTTCCAGACTCTGCCTCAGATCTACGAAGCTATGGCCGAGGCTCACTTTACCAGAACCGACATGATCATTGCCCTGGGTGGCGGTGTCATCGGAGACCTCGCAGGATTTGCAGCATCTACCTATATGCGCGGCATCAAGCTGGTGCAGATTCCTACTTCTCTGTTAGCACAGGTAGATTCATCCGTAGGCGGCAAGGTTGCTGTCGATCTTCCACAGGGCAAGAATCTGGTCGGTGCATTTTATCAGCCATCCCTGGTACTGATCGATCCTACAGTCCTTGACACACTGAGTGAGCGTTTCATCATCGACGGTATGGGCGAAGTCGTCAAATATGGCTGTATTGAAGATGCGGACCTCTTTGAGACACTGGCATCCCACACTTCCTTTAAGGATCTGAAAAAAGTACTTCCGGAAGTAATTACCAGATGCGTAGACATCAAACGCGAGATCGTAGAAGAAGATCAGTTCGACACCGGCAGACGTATGCTGCTGAACTTTGGACATACACTTGCACACGCCATTGAACAGCATTTCAATTACCAGATGCAGATTCACGGTGAAGCAGTTGCCATCGGTATGTATCAGATCACCCGCATTGCTGAAGAACGTGGACTGACAGACGCCGGTACTGCTGAAAGAATATTAAACGTGTTGAATATTTACCGACTGCCACACAAATGCGGATTACCGCTCGGCAGTCTGACCAAAGCCATTTCTTTAGATAAGAAGAATATGCACGGAACATTGAATCTGGTATTGTTACACGATATTGGAAACAGTTATGCAGAGCCATCCTCTCTTCAATTCTTTGATGAGCCTAAGCGGATGATATAAACAAAACAGAGCAAATTAAAGGAGGACATATTTATCATGAACAAATTAAGTGGAAAAATTGCTATTGTCACAGGAGCAGGTAAAGGTATTGGACGCGAAGCTGCTCTCGCTATCGCTGCTGAAGGGGCTACTGTTGTAGCCGTTGCCAGAACGCAGACAGATCTGGATGAAACTGTAAAGATGATCGAGGATAACGGCGGCTCAGCCATTTCTCTCTCAAGAGATCTGACAGACGGTGAACAGGTGCAGTCTATGGTTGATACTGTTATAGAAAAATACGGTAAAATCGATATTCTGGTCAATAATGCCGGTGGATATCCTAAAGAGATCTATAACAATATTGAACACCAGGCAATCAAGATCTGGGAATGGTCTGAGGAACAGTGGGATCAGATCATCAAGACCAATCTTCGCATTCCGTTCCTTTGCATTAACAAAGTCGTTCCGGAAATGATCAAACAGCATAGTGGTAAGATTGTAAGCGTGTCTTCCCGTATGGGACGAATCGCCTCTCAGATGGGTGCATATGCAGTTGCAAAAGCAGGTATCGTTACTATGACGAAGACAACTGCGATCCAGACCAAAGAATACGGTATCCAGTGCAACGCCGTAGCACCTGGTATCGTAGATACACCGGGACAGCGCGTATATAATCATTCCGTTGGTCAGGACGGTGTAGCAATGGGCAACGCAGAAGACGTAGCAAAAGCAATCGTTTATCTGTTAGCAGACGCTCCATTCGTTATGACCGGGCAGGTAATCGACTTGTTTACAACTGTATAAGAATTTTAAAAAAGATGCGTTCCTGCGCATCTTTTTTCATGTCTTTATTCCAGCTTAGATACCAGCACCTTGCCATAGAACGCCGCTAACACCTGTTGGAACAGCGTTCCGATCATCACCGGGTACATGACTGCTCCAGGAAAGCATGCGCCTGCAATAACCGCTCCCGCACTGATATTGCGCATTCCGGTTCCGTAGATCATAGAGATTGTGGTCTCTTTATCTTGGTGAAGGACTCTCGCCACACCCCAGCCCAACGCATAGCTGCCTGTAGCCAGCACAAGGATCGCAGCGCCGATCGCCACCCTTTCCAGATTCATATGCCGTACATACGGTGCTACTTTTGAAGAATTGGATGTTACCACAAACATTAACGCAAATTTAGAAAATAATGCCAGCTTCTTTGGCCAGGTATTCTTCACTGCACCTTGTGTCACCTGATTCAGCACCATGGCCGCGATTGCCGGAAGTGCCACCATAAATATTAACTGCCGCATCATCATCGTCGCATCAATCTCCACCTGTGAGCCAACCAACACCCGGAGTGTAACCGGGATCAGAAACGGTGACAAGATCGTATCGATCACAACCAACGACAGGGACAACGGATTATTACCATTATAAATGGTTACCCACATAAGTCCTACCACCGCTGTCGGTACGGAAAATTCCAGTACCATACCTGTGATCGCATAAGGGTCAGAGCCGAAGAACAGATGTCCTGCACCACATGCTACTGCCGGAATCATCACATGGATCATCACCAGCATACAGAGCAGCGGCTTCGGATCATGGAATACCCGCAATACGTCTTTGAATTCGGATTTTAATGCTCCGGTAAATGTGATAAACGCAAATACCATCGTCACATACGGAAGCCCATGTGCTGCCACATCCGGGAAGCTGATGCCCACCAGCATGCATAACGGCGTCACAAACGCCATCCATTTCTCTATAAATTTATTACCTTTCTCCAGCAAGCTTCTTCGCCACCTTTTCATATTCCGGTACCGGCACATCATATTCCTTACCGAGTCTTACCACTTCATACACCAGACCGTCAATCTCCGACGGCTTGCCTGCCATAACATCCCTCTGCATAGAAGTTGTTGCTTCCGGTGCCAGTGTGGATAACACCTCCAGATTTCTCGTCACCATATCCTTGTGAAATGAATGACCCATCGCTTCTGCCAACGCTCCGATCTCGCGGATCATTTCTTTGAAGCTTTCCCTCGGTGCTCCTTCTTTCATAAAATCTGCTGCCGTTGCGTTATAATATAAGCCAGCCGCACCGATCGGTGACACGTAGGAGAATTTCTCCAGTGCTGCTCTCTGGATATGATGCGAAAGAAGTGCTCGGATACCGCAGGATTCCAGATCTGCCCGGATCTCCTCCAGTTCCGGACGGCTTTCTGACTGATCCCGCACACCAAATACAAGGCTCAGCACCTTGCCGTACTGCTCTAATACACCTGGCTCTTTGATCGCTGCTGCCACATAGATACAGCCATCTGTTACAAGAATCTCCGGCAGTTGCTTCTGCAGCCTGCCGCCAGTGCCATAGATATTCAAAATCGGAATCACAATGGTATTCTTCTTCATAACCTTACGGATAAATGGTACTGTATCGTCCAGAGAGTATCCTTTTACGCACACCAGTATCACATCCGGCTGCTCATCGTAATGCTCCATATCCACCGCTTTTACCAGGATGGTCTCTCTAGTTCCATTCCAAAGGCGTTCCATCATAAGTCCCTGTTCACTTAACGCCTTCAGATGCGCGCCTCGTGCGATCAGCGTCACATCTTTTCCGGCTTTTGTCAGATAAAAGCCTAACGGTCCTCCTGTGCCTCCGGCACCAATAATCAGATATTTCATAATATTCACATCCTGTCTTATGTATCAGGCATTACGGACTGCTTCCTCAATCGCAGCAATATTTCTGCAGAGAATCTCATATTCATGGTTCTTACCATAATGATATAAGGTCAGTTCCAGTGCCTGCTGATAAGCTTCTTTTGCCTCTTCCAGCTTACCCTGTTTATAATACAGGATTCCAAGTGAATTGTAAACGGATGCCAGATGTACCTGATGATTGGTATCTAACCGCTCATAGATGTCGACACTTTCTCTGAGATCTTCTTCTGCTCGTGTATAATCACCCATTTCCAGATACAGTGCGCCAAGATTTGAGTAGGTGATTGCCACATCCATCGCGCTGTTTTCCAGTGTTCTGGATGACTTCAATGCATCTGCCAGCATCTCTTCTGCCTTGTCATACTCTTTCATATCCTGATATACCAATGCCAGATTATTTAAAATGCTGCAATAATACGAATTATCTTTTCCGATCGTTGTGGAATAGATCAGTGCACTTTCATTAAACAGATCTGCTGCCTCTTCGTATTTGCCTGCCAGGCGGTATGTTCCTGCCAGATTATTCAGTACGGTCGCATACTGCACCGTCTTGTCTCCGATATGCACAAATACCAGACGCTTTGCTATCTCAAAGAACTCCGCAGATTTGTCAAACTGTCCCATGCCACGATAGAAAGATCCAAGTTCGTTGTTTACCGTGATCTCCATCGGCTCAAAGCACATATCACAGCCATGGGACGCTTCTTTCAGGCGGTCATTTAAGTATAATTCCACAGCTTCCGGGCTACCTGTCTCGTATACGTTGCTGAGCTACTTGTAAAATTCATCAATTGTCATATCCATAATGGTTCTCCTCTAAAGTAAAACGGAGGGTACGAAGACCTGCCACAGCCTCCGCCCCTCTGTTTTTCATACGTTAAAGCCAAACATATTTATTAAGTGAGATTAGTTATTTTTAAAGATTAGATTTGTATTAAAGCGCTTTTTTGTAAAGAGCAATCATTTCTTTCAGGTTGGTCTGTCTTGGATTAGCAAGTACATTCGGATGAGCTACTGCATCTTTCGCCATAGCTTCGATCTTATCCTCTGTAACACCAACTTCTGACAGTGAAGAAGGAATTCCCAGATCCTTGTTCAGTTTCTTAACTTCATCAACCAGCATATCTGGTGTGAAATCAATTACAGGTTCTTTGTCTTCGCTGATGTAATTGTAGATCTTCTCATAACGTCCGTTGTCTGCAAGTGCATTGTACTCTACTACAGTAGGAAGGATAACTGCATTAGCCACACCATGCGGTACATGGAAGTAAGCACTTACCGGATGACTCATAGCGTGTACGTTACCAAGCTTAGCCCATGCAAATGCCATACCGGCAAATGTAGAACCAACCATCATAGCGCATGCTGCTTCCTCATCCTTACGGTTGGCAACAAAGCGACGAAGATTTCCACCGATCAGTTCCATTGCTTTTTCCGCCATTGCATCTGAGAATGGAGATGCGAAATTAGATACATAAGCTTCCATTGCATGGATCAGCGCATCAACACCACATGATGCTGCAATAGATGCCGGAGCTGTCATGATAAGTTCCGGATCAAGTACTGCATATTTTGGAAGAATCTCGTAGCTGATTACAGACATCTTGAAGTTCTTTGCTTCGTCTGTGATAACTGCAGAAGCAGTAACCTCACTACCTGTACCTGCTGTTGTAGGAATAGCGATCATTGGTACAATCGGTCCCGGTACTTTGTACAGACCTTCGTAGTCATTGATCTCTCCACCGTATGTAGCAAGTACGCCTGTAGCCTTAGCTACGTCCATAGATGAACCACCACCAAGAGCGATAATACTTGTTGCTCCGCTCTCTTTATACATCTTTGTAGAAGCGTTAACAACATCTACTGTCGGGTTCGGAACTACATCAAGGAATGTAGTACATGTCAGTCCGCCAGCTTCAACGATGTCCTGTACTTTCTTAACAACTCCGATACTCTCAAGACCGTGATCAGATACCAGGTATACATGTTCAGAATTGTTCTCTTTTAAAATCTCAGGAAGTTTCTTCAGGCTTCCTACTCCAAATTCGATGTTCTGTGGTACTTTAAATCTAAAATCTTTCATTATATTAATCTCCTTCTTCGCCGGATGAGTCAAACGGATGACTCACCCAGTCATATTTAACAATAAGCAGTTATATTATGTGTAATCTGTTGCAAGCCTTCTGCCTGGAAGTCTTAGAAGTGAAGCTCGGTACGTCCGATCAGGTCATCCTGAAGTGGTTTACCGAGTTCTACAAAGTATGCACTGTATCCGGCTACACGAACCAGCATATCTTTGTAATCTTCCGGTTTCTTCTGAGCTGCCTTCATGGTAGCAACACTCATGACATTGAACTGAACGTGCATAGCACCCTTGTTAATGTACTCTTCAATGAAGTTTGCAAGATTATCTCTTCCCTCAATTCCGCTTACAGCGTCCTGTGGGAATCGTAAGTTCATCAGTGTTCCGTTAGAAGCCAGTGAGTGGTCAACCTTAGTCAGTGAGTTAACCAGAGCTGTCGGACCACTGATATCATGAGAACTGAATGCTGTGTGTACAGGTCCCATGTTTTCTGAAATAGGCTCACCTTTCTTACGTCCGTCCAGAGAAGCATTGGTATTCAGACCCATTGCTACGTTCGCATTTACTGAGTAAACACCTGGGTTGAACTGTCCTCCACGTGGAGTTGTTCTTCCTGCTACGTTCTTGCAGTAGCACTCGAACATGAACTTGAACAGTTCATCAGCGTAATCATCATCATTACCATAGTGATGTACTTTTGAGCTATTTACATATGCGTACAGTTTCTCGTGACCTACCCAGTTATCCTTAACAGCCTGCAGAAGCTCTGCACCTGTACACTTCTTCTCTTCGAATACTAACTGCTTGATCGTGCAGAGGATATCTGTAGAAGTAGCAAGTCCGGATGCCTGCGGTCCGATACCGTTGTATTTTGCTCCGCCTTCTGTAAGGTCATGTCCGGACTTCATAGCATCCTCATAGAATCCTGACAGATATGGCAGCGGTTTACGTGCTCTGTGGCAGTTATCGATCATGCACAGGCTTGAGCACATCTGATCTGTCCAGTACTTGAACTGTGCGTTAACACTTTCCAGTACCTCATCAAATGACTTGTAAGTCTCAAGGCTTCCTGTATCTGGTCCCAACTGTTTGCCGGTATTCATGCTGCGGCCGCCGTTCATAACCATTTCCATCATCTTTGGTGTATTAACGTATGCAGCATCATGCCATCCGTACTCTTTACCTGGAAGGTCTATCTCTACACATCCTACACAGATGTAATCTCTTGCTTCCTCAAGGCTCATACCTTTTCTCAGCATACCCTTAATAGCTGTTTCATCATTGAAAAGCTTCGGATGACCATATCCGGCACGGATACACTCTGTTGTCTTGATGAGCAGTTCATATGGTGTATCTTTGTGCATACGTACACAGAGCCACGGGTTCATCATACGTGTGTGCACAGATGCTTCCAGACAAAGCATTGTCATATCATTGGTTGCATCATGTCCGTATTTATCTACGCCACCAACAGTCAGGGACTCTCCACCGAATCCACGTCCGTTACGAAGTGCCATACTTCCTTTATCTTTCAGTTTCGTAGCGTTGTTCATCTTAACGTACTCAACTTCCAGAAGTTCAAGAGCGAACTCTTTTGTGATGATTCCGTTATCTACATCATGTTTGTAGAATGGATACAGCCACTGGTCGAAACGTCCGTAAGAAATAGAATGTCCGTTTCCTTCAACTTTCAGAAGCTCTGTAGCTACGTTGAACAACTGCATTGCTCCCCAGTATGTCTTTGGAGCCGGTCCGGCTACTTCGTAACAGCTCTTAGCAATACCAAGTAACTCTTCTTTTCTCTTAGGATCTTTTTCTACTGCTGCTTTCTCTTCTGCAAGTTTTGCATATCGCTCGATGTATTTCTTAGCTGCCTCGTATGTAATGATAACAGAATCGTAAAACTCTACTTTGTTGTTGTACTCAACATCTCTCATATCAAGAGCCGCTTTGTACCTCTTAGCCTCGTCAATCAGTCCGTCGAAACCAAGTGACATCAATCTGCTGTAGTCCAGTGAAAGATGTCCTGCTCCTGCATAGTGATACAGGTTGGTCTGGAAAATCTTCTCTCCAGCCTCAGATCCTTTGATCTGATCATCTGTAAGTCTTGCTTCGATCATGTCAGCAACACTGCGTCCCTGCCACCATTTACACAGTTCAACGATCTCAGCTCTCTCCTCATCATTTCTGATGTAGAACTGATCATGCGCACGCTCTTCAAATGGAGAGTTCAGAATCTCTTCGATAATCCAGTTTACAGAAAACTCAGGATAGATCGGAGATGCTTTTGCTGGTGCTGCAATCTCGCCTACGATCAGGTCTTCGTCGTAAATGTACAGTGTGCAGTTGAGAAGAATGTTCTCAAATGCCTTTGCGCACAGAACTTTACGAGGAAGTTTGTTTTCATATTTCTGATAAGTTTCTGTAACCAGTCTCAATCTCTCGATATCTATCCAGTACTTTCCATCCAGAAATGTCTGGCGCAGGTGATTGACACGCGGGAATGGTGACCAGTCTTCATGGTGTACCTGATAACCAATACAATAGTTCTTGTCAAATGGCTCAGTACCACATGCGGTTGTGTGTGTGTTCGTCATACTCATTGTTTTTGCCTCCTTAAAAATATTTGTCCTTTATTGCGTAAATATTTTAACAATATTTATTCCTTTTCCTTCGTCCCGACTACGCAGTGAATACCTCTGCTGTTAAAGTAATCGGCGATTTCATTGACATGTTCTGTAAATGACTCACGATCCAGATCGATAAAATCCATCTGATACGGCATATTCAGCGAAGCGTATTTCTCTTCCCCTAATCTCATGAAGCTCAGGAGCTGTAATACTCTGATTCTTCCCTGTAATTCATTCAATATGAAGTCTGCGCTTGCCTCTATATTTTTCTTGTCATCATTTATACCAGGTATTACCGGAATTCTCAGAATGAACTCCCGATTGTCATCGGTAATCCGCTTCAGATTCTCCAGTATTCTCTCATTGTGTACTCCCGTCCATTTTCTATGGACTTTTGTATCCATATGCTTCAGATCTGAGATGATGATATCTGTATACGGAAGTATCTTTTCTGCCTCTTCCCACTTTGAATAAAATGTAGATTCCAGGCAGGTCTGAAAGCCTTCCTCTTTGCACTGTTTAAACAAAGCTGCCACAAAATCACTCTGTACCAGCGGATCACCACCGGATACGGTCACACCGCCGCCAGATCTGTCATAATACCCTTTATCACGTCGGATCACATCCATACACTCTTCAACGGTCATGTGCTTGCCCCAGAGTTTGATCGCATCTGACGGACACTCGTCATAACATTTCATGCACTTACTGCATTTGGTCCGGTCGATACCTATCAGCTTATCTTCATCTTCGCTGAATGTGAAGATATCGCCCTCCGGACAGACATCCTGGCATGCCCCGCAGAGTTTACCGGAAATACATTTGCTTTGATATATTCCAGGCTCACTGTGAAGCCGCCAGCTTTCAGGATTGCTGCACCACTTACATCGAAGTGGGCAGCCCTTTAAAAATAGTTCTGTTCGGAGTCCCGGTCCATCATGAATTGTGTATCTCTGAATATTAAACACATTGCCTGTAAGCTGTTCCATGATGTTACCTCCCAATCACTTTTTCATCGGATTTTCATCCGCGTCTTTCATTTGTTAAAATTATATCAACAAATGTTTTTTCTTGAAATCGGGTATCAGGATTATTTTTTTCTCTCTTTTAGGGCATCCCCTACCACACGCATAGGGAACATTCCCCATTACCACTACTCTTCGATATTAGAAGGCGATTAATCGATCTGTGGTTCAAGAGATTTTAACCTGCCATTGGTACGAGTATTGTACTCTTCCATAAATTCAACGATCTTACCAAGTGTCGGACAAACGGTAACTCCTGCATCTTCCAGAGCTGCTACTTTGGATTTCACAGTTCCCATACCGCCAGATACGATAGCTCCGGCATGGCCCATCTTCTTGTTTTCCGGTGCGTACATACCAGCGATGTATGCGCATACCGGTTTCTTAAGTCCAAGCTCTTTAATCTTAGCTGCCGCAAGCTCCTCACTGCATCCGCCGATCTCACCGATCAGTACGATTGCATCTGTTTCGTCATCTTTTGCAAATTCCTCGATAACATCTGCATGGTTCATACCAATGATAGAATCTCCACCGATACCAACACAGGTAGAAAGTCCATAACCCTTGAATGTCAGGTTGGATGCAGTCTCATGTGTCAGGGTTCCGCTTCGGGAAATGATACCGATGTGGCCTTTTCCATAAATATACTCCGGCATGATTCCTAATTTGGATTTGCCTGGAGAGATAACACCGATGGTGTTAGGTCCGATAACCTTAGCTCCCAGAGTCTTCGCTTCATGTACAATCTGAAGTGCGTCCATAACCGGAACGAACTCTGTGATGATAACCAGTAATTTGATACCTTCTCGCAACGCCTGCAATGCAGCATCTCTTACGAACTGTTTCGGAACGATCAGCATAGCAGCCTCGATCTCCGGGAATTTCTCTCTTGCTTCTGCAACAGTCTCGAATACCGGCACTCCTTCTACTTCCTGTCCGCCTCTTCCAGGAGCCACTCCCGCAAGCAACTTGCTTCCTGTGTCAAGAATATGTTTACAATGAATACGTCCCTGTTTTCCAGTGATACCGATGATCAGCATGGAGGTGTCCTTATCAATCAGAATACTCATAATTATTTGCCCTCCTTTAATTTCAATAATTTCATAGCAGCCTCATCGGTTGTTCCGTATTTTGTCTGCTCAAAGCCCAGTTTCTCGTAGATAGCCCACCCCTGCTCCTGATTAAAGCCACGGCTCTTAACTACAACCGGCTTGGTGCTCTTTAACTCTGTATATGCGCGGCTGATACCTTCTGCCATATCTGCGCAATTGTTGATTCCACCGAATACATTTACAAATACATAATCTGTCTGTTCATTCTGAAGAAGGATCTTCATAGCCTGGTAAGTCTTTTCAGCTGTAACACCGCCGCCCAGATCCAGGAAGTTGTTAACTGTTCCGCCATAGTGTTTGATGGTATCCATCGTAGCCATACCGATTCCGGCTCCTCCGGCCATAGTTCCGATATCTCCTTCCGGATCCAGTTCTACATAGGTCAGATCATACTTCTGAGCTTCCAGTTCCTGCTCAGATTTCTTCTGTGATGTACGAGGAAGTAATGTATAATCTCCCTGACGATATAAGCTGTTATCATCAATAACCAGCTTACAGTCGATTGCAACCATTTCTCCATCTTCCAGAACAGCCAGTGGGTTGATCTCGATTGTTGTTGCATCCAGACCGAAGCATGCATCTGTCAGCTTCTCAGCGATCTCTACTAACTTATCCAGTCTTTCTGCCGGCAGTTCAAACTTGGCAACTGCCTCACGGAATGCTTTCTCATCGAATCCTGCTGTGCAGTCAAAGCGGAGCAATTTCTCCGGTGAATTTGCTGCCAGATCTTCAATATCCATTCCTCCAAATGGTGTATACAGCATTACCAGTGCACGGTTCTTAACATCCAGTGTCAGTCCCAGATAATACTCTTCTGCGATTGGAAGGAATCCTGTGGAAATAATACCTTCCATATGTTTTCCGTTAATTGTGATCTTCTCAATGTCTTTCTTTACTTTCAGCAGTTCTTCCGGTGTCTTAACAACCTTTACAGCTCCGTGCTGTCCACGGTGTCCTGCCTGAATCTGTCCCTTTAATACGCAAGGAAATGTAACTTCCGGTGGAATCTCATCGCCCTCCAGAATGACGCCACCATTTGTACGGATGCCGTATCTTTCCAGCTGCGCTTTTCCTTCAATCTCTAAATAGTCCATAAATAATCCTTTCTTTAGAGTCATAGCACCACAACTTAATATGGTGCTATGACAATTTCAATATACATATTAGGAGTAAATCAAAGCCGATTTCATAATTGCATCAGGAATTAATCCCATGCTTTTGCCGGATCCGGAAGATAAGATTCTTCGTATGGATATCCAACACGTGTAATATTCATTAAGTGCTCGTAGTTAAAGTTACCACTGAAACTATTATTGCCCCAGGATCCGCATCCAAGTGTTGTTGTCGGAGGGTATCCGTTTGTCGGGCTTCCACCGCCGGTTGTTCCTGCCGGCTGGTTAACGATACAACGTGATACTGAGCAGTGAATTCCACAGTACTCAACATGCTCCGGGTTATTAGAATGGATCGCAACACTGTGTCCTTTGCCTTCAAACTCAAGGTTTTTAACCATGTCAGCAACACCCTCTTCGAATGTTCCGTATGGCATAATGTTGATAACCGGGCAAAGCTTCTCACGGCAAAGATCATCTCCCTTACCTACTACTGTAGCTGTAGCTCCGAGAACCTTCGTACCTGCCGGTACTTCAATACCAATCTTTTCAGCTACACCTTCTGCATTAAGACCTACAACATCACGGTTGATCGGACCGCCGCCTGGGAAGATGCCTTCACGAAGTTTGTCAGTAGCTTCTTTACCCTCTGCATAGTAACCGCCCTGTTTGCGGAACTCTGCGATAAATTCATCAAATTTCTCTTCCGGAACGAATGCTGTCTGTTCACCAAGACAGATAAGTCCATTATCGAAACGACGTCCGGCGATGATCTTGCCACATGCTTCTGCGATATCTACATCTCTGTCAACGATAACCTGAACATTGCCCTGTCCTACACCAAGTGAAGGTTTTCCACTTGAGTAAGCAGCCTTAACCATTCCAGGACCACCTGTAGCAACAATCTCATCAACCATGCTCATCAGTTTGTTACTGTCTTCCAGCGATACTTCTTCCAGACACAGTACCAGGTCTTCTGGTAATCCGAGTTTAGCCAGTTCTTTACGGAACAGGTCTACAACTACTTTACATACATTGATTCCACGCGGATGTGGTCCAAAGATGATAGAGTTACGTGTCTTAAGAGCTGCTGCTGCATTACCCATTGGTGTAACAACCGGGTTCGTAGACGGAAGAACCGCACATACAACACCTACCGGCTTAGCGATCTCAAGCATTCTCTTCTCTTCGATTCTGCGGATAACACCTACAGACTTTTTGCCTTTTAAGCTTTCCCAGATCAGAGCAGATTTGTTACGGCATTTTGCGATCTTGTCGTTTACATCACCCATACGTGATTCCTCTGCTGCCATCTTACCGAGCATCTCCTGATTGTCATACACTGCCTTACAAACGGCACGTGCCGCTGCGTCAGCCTGCTCCTGTGTAGCAAACTCAAACTGTTTCTGCGCCTCTCTTGAACGCGCAACTAATTCTTCAACTGTGCTCATTTCATTCATCTCCTTAATTTTTTAATAGAATCCATACTTTAAACATTTTTATATCAACACTGATGCTCCTCAACACCAGCGTTGCGCTCATTATAATCCTTTTATAACCTCTTAGCTTACAGATATGAAAGCTGTCCAAATGTCGGCCAGAACTTCAGCATGATGTAACCAACGATAATTGCCAGAAGTCCTCTTGCGATCATAAACGGTACGCCATATTTCATCTGCTTACCCGCATCCAGTCCACTGCCTACTGTGATAGCACGTACGCTTACAGGAAGCAGGAACTCTGCATTGTAACCCATTACTACGATGAACCAGTATGGTACCGGATTCAGTCCAAGGTTGGTACAAAGTGTCAGGATGATCGGCACAGTAACTGCTGCTGATACAGTTGAACTTGTAAGCTCAGACAGGATCATTGCAACCACTACAAATACTACGATAATTGCCAGATCACTTGTCAGATGCATATCTGTGATCAGCTGTGCAATTGCTTCACCAGCTCCGGATCCGTTAACGACCTTACCAAGAGCGAGACCGCCACCGAACAGGAGCATCATACCCCACAGCATATTTTTCTGCGCATGTTCCCATGTAAGGATTGGGTTCTTCTTATCAGCTGATGTGATAACGAATGACAGTGCACCAAGGATTGCAAAGATGTAAGCTGGTTCCAATGATGGAAGTGCACTAGCAAACAGCGGACGTGTAAATGCACCGATCATAGCTAACAGGAACAGTGTTCCACAGATCTTCTCGTCTCTCTTCATAGGTCCGAGTTCTGCATAAGCTTTCTCGAAGTAGTCCTTTGTTCCTTCCAACTTCTCGCCTTTACGTGTGAAGAAGAAATACATCAGGATCAATGTAACAGCTGCTGTCAGGATAAAGAATGGGAGAATACGTACTACCCAGTCTACATACATGAACTCATGTCCTGACCACTCCTGGAAGAAGGAAATAGCAGCTACGTTCATAGCTCCACCAAGCGGAGAACCTACACCACCAAGTCCGGCTCCCCAACCGATACAGAGAAGAATCGGAACAGCCGGTGCAGCTTTCTTAATATCTTCATATCCTGCAGCGTGGATCATAGCAACAGCGATAGGTGTAAACAGTGCACATACAGCTACGTTAGGCAGGCAGGATGAGAAGATCATACTTGCAAGCAGCCATACGGTAATCTGTGATTTCATGGAAGGTCCTACTAACGAAAGAACCTTCAGGGCAACTCGTTTGTCAAGCCCCGTTGTTGCCCACGGAATTGTCAACAGACAAGAACCGAAGATCAGGATAATACTTCCTGATGAATACTGAGATATAACGTCTGCCTGAGCGACCATACCGAACAGTGCGTTAATACCTACAGGAAGGAATGCTGTAACTGTCAGTGCAACTGGCTGTGTTACCCACCAGAATACCATCCAGGCCAACGTTCCAATAGCCATCGCTTCTGATGCTCCAAGAGCTCCTTTTAACCCGAGAGCAGCAATTGCAAAAAGCACCGGACCTAAGATCAAATAGATTAGTCTTTTCTTTGTGTCCATAATTTAGTCTCCTTTTAGAAATAGAATCTTTTTAAATTTCGTCATTAGCCGGCTGACAAAACTTGTTTCTGAAATAAATTATAGATATATTTCGACACGATACAAGCTTTTTCCCGATACTTCGCATTGTTCAAAACAGGATTACGAATTGTGATTTTGCATTTCATATTTTGGTTATCGGTTGCAGTATATGCAACTGACTTTCGCATTTCATCATATATTTTCAAAACAGTATGTGAATGGTATACATTTCGCAATAATTTTACCATTAACTATTTGTCTATTTTGTATAAAAGCGCTAGTGTATTCGTATAAAAACAAAGGGACCGGTACGCCACACTTCCGTGTACGTATCGATCCCTTTTCTCTATATAAGCTAATCAAATTACTGCTTCTGTTTCATATCTGCCAGAATTGTACAATAAATGTATCCGGCAGCGAATTCAGATCCTGCCTCTGAAGCATGCGTGCCATCTTCATAGTACATCTCAATCTCCGGATGTTCTTTGCGATACTCCCACCAGTATTCTCCTGCCGGTGCCAGTGGAATCTGATAGACCTCTGCTGCTTTCTTATAAGTCTCCGTCATAGCTGCCTGTCTCGCCTCACCATCACACCTCGTCCACGGAAGATACAGCACCGGGCTCGCCCCCGTCTCTCTGATCCACTGCACCAGTATGGCTATCGATCTTATAAATCTTCTCTCGGATTCGAATGGATTCGACATATCCTGCAGCATCACATAGTCATAATGTCCATAACGGATATTAAACTGTACTTCCGGTTCTTCCACAAGCTGACCAAGAGACCAGCCGCCGTGGGCGATCATTGCCACCTCACAGTCATAGCCATCCTCCCGGAATCGTTCTGCCACCATCTCTGGCATATCATTAAAAAAAGTATGGCTGTTGCCCACAAATAGGAGCCGCAGCCGTTTTGTCTGTCCATTCATTTACTTTTCTCCATTCATTAATATGGATAATATCCCAGTCTGCCGGATATTCTGGACGCAGTGATCTTAATCGCTTTTTTGAGTTCTGCTTCTCTCTGTGGTTGGCTTAGCGCGTTTGCGCTGGTAGAGACACTGATCGCTGCCACCGGATTACGGTCACGGTCTAAGATCGGTGCTGCAACAGAACCCTTGCCATAAGCCAGTTCGTTGACCAGAAGGCATATGCCCTGCTGACGTTCCTTCTTAAGTTCCTGCATAATCTCATCCACACCTACTTTTGTATCCGGTGTTCTCTTTTCTCTGTTACTTCTCTTTAAGATGTCTTCCGCCTTTGCTTCCGGCATATAGGCGAGCATGATACGCCCCATAGCAGAACAATACATCGGCTGTCTGTGTCCCATCGGCACAAACAGATCCATCGTATGCTCGCAGCAACAGCTGATCAGGTGCATGATCTCCGTGTCATCCTGAACACTCATATGGCTGTGTACGCCATAACGGAATGAAAGAAGCTGTAATTCCGGAAATGAATAACGGTACACATCGCTGTCCTGCAGAGCTGCACCTGCAAGGGATATGATCTGTGTTCCAGGATAATAGCATCCCGTCTCGTCATCTCTTCGCAAAAATCCCCAGTCCAGAAGTGTATTCAAATGTCTGGACACGGTACTGATGTTCATCCCCAGCCGCGCAGCAATGTCAGATGTTCTCTGCATCGGTGTACGCTCATCAAATGTAGACAAAATTGCCAGTGTCTTGCTAACGCTCTTCGCATCAGATGCTTTTTTCCCTGTTTCGTGTGGATGCTCCATCCGGAGTGCCTCTCTTTCTCAATCTATGCCTTATTATTCCTGTGCCTGGTCTTCCATCCATTTATAAAGTTCATAACGGCTGTTGATTCCACACTTGGAATAAATATTCTGTACATGTTTCTTAACGGTATGATAACTTACCACCAGTTCGTCTGCGATTGCCTTATAAGTCAGTCCCTGACACATCAGTTCCGCTACCCTCTGCTCTGCATGAGTCAGAAGCGACTCTCCGCTTGCACTGATGCTCTTCGGTGCCGGTGACGCTGACACCGACTGCTCCTTCTTCTTCGAAATCGTAATCCAGTGATACCGATCAATAATTCCATTGGAATAGGTCTGATCATAAGTATATATCTTAAAGATATAATTCTTGATCACCCGAGTCTGCACACGGTCCTCAGCCTGTACATCCTCCTCGCCTCCAAGCAGGAATGGCAACCAGCTGCACGGCGTAGAGCTGTCAATGTGTTCCACCATTGCCTCGCCAAGAATATCTGCCAGATACTGCTGGGCGGTCTTATTGTAGCTCATCACATGTGTAAAATCATCTGTCACCAGAAATGCCTTTTCCCCTGATGCAATGATCTCACTCTGAATGTTCGCTATAATCTTCGCCTGTTCATATTTTTTAAAGTTCTTATAGGAATTGGCTACATATACATAAATTTCCTTCAATTCCTCGATCTCTTGTTCTGTAAAATCACCGTCTTCCCTGCTCTTGAAGAATGCTGCCTGAATATACGCATTGATTCCAAAAGCAAGTGTCACACTGTAGTGCTTCCGAAAATTCTCTTCCAGAAAACGGACATATGGTGAATTCTCATAATCCTTTTCTCCGATCACATCCGTTGCCTTGTACAGCCTTGGCTCCACATTGAAATAGGTCAGGTGATCTCTTACAGCCTCAATATAAATACGATAACGCACTACATCATTTTCCATAAATCTGCGGTAAGGATGACCTTCATAGTCTAGCAGTGCACCGCTTCGGTTCGTCCATGACAGGAAATTGCCATGGGTATCAAAATAAGAGATCAAAATATCATTAAAGCCAAAATTGCGGTACAGACTGTCCAAAAGAACGGTACTGAAAAACTCCCTCGCCGTAATCTGATATTCAGACATCTCTGAAAAAAAGTTCATCTGATTCGCATTCTCGTTCCCCATCATTCTCTCAAGTACCTCCAATTCCTGCCTCTGCATGCTATCTATTCTATCACTATAACATTGGAATTTCCATATCCATAGCAGGTGCTTTCTTGCCAAGGAATTTCTCCAGACATCCTACGATGAACGCATGATCCTTCTCGTGCGCCAGTGCAGACACTGTGATCACATGCGTCATACAGCCATTCACACGGATCGGGAATCCGCCGCCGCACAGCTTATACTCTTCGTAGTTCAGTCCAAAATCCTCTACCAGACTTCTTCCAAGGAAATGCGCTCTTGCTGTTGCAAGAAGTGAACTGCACTCCATATAACTTACCATGTTAAACTTACGGTCTGTCCAGTTCTGGTGATTCAGATTTGCACCCTCTGATGCATATGCAAATATGATATGTCCATTCATTTTGCGAATGCTGACAGTAAGATCGATCCCCTGATTCCTAATCTCTTCTACCATAATATTGCCAAGCTTCCATGCGTCCTCACTGGTAAATGAATCAAACTGCAGGATCTTCTCCTGTTCTGAAAGTATACGAATTGCCTCCTGATAATCTGTTGCCATATTTATGCCCTCCTGTATCTAGGTACTGTTACCTATTTTTAGTCATTTTTACTATACTTCTATTGTTATATAGGCGTCAATAAGGCGAATTGGCTAATTTTTTATAAATTACGCAAATCGTACAATAGCATTATCACACATGTTTAAATAATAACAAGTTTTACGTAAGATTTCAAATTATTTTTGTCTTATTGCAATGTTTCCATAATACCAAAAGAAAGGACAGCACTTTACTGCTGTCCGGATATGGATACTATCCATGTACTCAGGATGAATCTTATGTCAGCTCAGTCTACCCGCAGCATGCGGTAACCGATACCGATATGGGTCTGGATATACTGCGCAGATCCAGGATCTGTCTCCAGTTTTTTCCGCAGTGTCGCCATAAATACCCGGAGCGATGCGATATCCTTTTCCCAGCTGCTTCCCCATATCTGCTGCGTAATATACGTATGCGTCAGAACTTTCCCCACATTATGCGACAGAATACAGAGCAGCTTATATTCAATCGGCGTCAGGTGCAGTTCCTCCCCTTTCAGGTAAGCACAGCCTGCCGCATAATCGATCTTCAGGTCCCCATTTATAAATACCGGTGCACCTGCTTCCGTCCCTGATCGCATCAGTTTTAACCGGCGTTCGGTCACTCGCAGACGGGCAAGCAGCTCCTCAACGGAAAATGGTTTCGTCAGATAGTCATCTGCACCTGCGTCCAACGCCTCGATCTTATCAGATTCCTCACTTCTGGCACTGATCACGATAATCGGCATGTTGGACCATGTTCTGATTCTTTTAATCACCTCAATACCATCCATATCAGGAAGTCCAAGATCCAGAAGTATGATATCCGGATTATGGGATGCTGCCTCCATGACAGCTTCGTTTCCGTTTTCTGCGGTCAGATATTTATAATCATGCGTCTTTAACGTCGTGACGATCAGATTGCGCACCGGTCTGTCATCTTCCACTGTCAATATCAATGTTTTATTCATTTAATGTCACCTCACTGACTGGTAATGTAAAAGAGAAAATACAGCCATGTGGCTGATTATCTGTCAGGGTCAGTTCTCCACCATGTGCCTCTACAATGGATCTGCTAAGTGCAAGTCCAAGACCAAGGCTTCGACGGCTGTCTGCAACCGTGGTCTTACCGACATAGAACATTTCAAACACATGCGGCTTCATGGCATCCCGGATGCCCCCTCCATTATCTGACACTCGGATACAGACTTTATCCCCCTGTCTATGGGCACTGATCTGTATCTTAGAACCCTGCTGTGTATATTTAACTGCATTTTCGATCAAATTGACCAATACTTGTATGATAAGCCGCGCATCCATACGCGCCAGTAATAACTCTTCACAATCTGTGCCGATAACATGCTCTCTGCCCAGACGGCTGACGTGGCGTACCGCTTCATCCACTACCTCATCTACCAGCTGATCTGTCATGTTCAGTTTCAGCCGGTTATCATTCAGTCTTGTAACAGACAGAAGATTTTCTACCACTCCGACAAGCCATTCTGCATCATCATAAATGTCTGTGTATATCTGTTTTCGTGTGGCATCATCAATCCCTTCCTCATTATGCAGAAGCGTATCTGCATTGCCGGAAATAGCACATAACGGTGTGCGCAGGTCATGTGAGATGGATCTGAGGAGATCTGCACGTAGCTGTTCGTTCTTGGCCAACACAGCCGCTTTTTCCATCTCTTTTAAATGATGCACATTATCCATAGCAAGTGCACATTCATTTAACACAGAACGTACCGTACTATACTCAAAAGAATCCAGAGGCTTCTGCGTCATTGGTATACCAACTACGCCGTAGACACTATCTTCTTTACAGATTGGCATATAAAGGCTTCTTGCCTCTTTGCAGTAATCGGTTCCGATACCGGCACTTTTCCGGTTCTTCAGAACCCATTCTGCCGCCGCATGTTCTGACGCTTCCAGCAGTCTGATATCCTTTCCTCTTGCTCCGCCGGCATAAACCGTCCCCTCTGAAAGCCTGTCATCTTCCACAAGATAGGCAACGATACTGCAATCAAATAGTTTGGTCAGCTGTTCACACGTTGTACGGAGGATATCTTTTTCATCTCTTTTCCTCTGGAGCAGGCGGTTCGTATCAAACAATACCTGTATCCGGAATGCCTGTCTGGAAGACATCTCCGCATGTGCTTTTAACTGAGCCGCCAGCGTACCGGTAATAATTGCAGCAAGGAGCATTACCGCAAATGTCACCGGATATCCCACTGCATAAGTCTGAAAAGAAAGCCGCGGTTCTGTCAGGAAGAAGCCAAACAACAGCACACTCAGAAATGCGCTTACAACGCTATATACATACCCCTTGGTAACCACTGCAGTCAACAATACCCCCAGGATATATATCATGACAATATTCGTATCTGTAAATCCAAGCTTAAAAAAGCAGAATCCGACCGCTGTGCATATTGCAAGCATCAAAGCAGTGAACGCCAGATCTTTGCAATATCCTTTCTGGTAAAAAGCAGTTTTCATAACTCTGGCTGGCACAGAATCATCATATATCTTGTACTCTTTCTCATTATCTCTCCAGTTTTTCAGAAAAAATCCTTCAAATTGATTAGCTGAAATCCATCCAAGTACGGCCACAAATGGAACACTCAATGCCAATACAGCTCCAACTCCCATAACTTCCACCTCTGTCTCTGTAATTATAACATTAAATCTTAAAACATTTCTGGATTACTTTATATTCTCCAAGAACTATCAATGTAATATGATCTGTCAACACGGTCTCTGGTGAAACTATTTCATGTATTTTACCATTTTCTTTGACCGCCATGATATTAATATTATATTTTTACGGATATCCAGTTCACCGACCGTTTTTCCCAGCCATTTTTCCGGAACTTCCACTTCAAAAAATGCATGTGTATCATCTACTTCTACGTAATCCAGGATATGATCAGACGCATAACGAATCGCTGTCCACTTAGCAATCTGTTTTTCCGGATATACCACTTCATCCGCACCGTTCCGCAGCAGGAATTTTTTCTGTACATCCCGCTCTGCCCTTGACACGACCAGTCTTGCACCCAGTTCTTTTAATAACGATGTTGTTTCCAGTGAATTTTGGAAATTGCCGCTGATCGTCACAATGCATACATCAAAATTACTGATTCCCAGTGATTTCAGGAAATTATAGTTGGTGCTGTCTCCAATCTGTGCATTCGTAACATACGGAAGCACAGTATTGATTCTCTCTTCATCAATATCCACTGCCATAATCTCATGTCCCAGGCTATTCAACTGGATTGCAATGTGTTTTCCAAATCTTCCAAGACCAATTAACAATATATTTTTCATCTTTCTGTCTCCTTATCCAACATTTACTTTTTCTTCCGGATATCTTGCAATATATCTGCTTTTCTCCGGAACAGCTGCATAGATCAGTGTCAGTCCCCCAACACGGCCAAAATACATCAGTATGATTAAAATGCCTTTCGACACTACTCCCAGACCTGGCGTCACGCCAAGTGTCAGCCCTACTGTTCCGACAGCTGATGCTGTCTCAAATAAACAGGCGGATAACGGGAGATGCTCTATGACGCTGATTGCAAAAGCACCGCAGAAAAACAGCGCAATATACATTCCTGCAATCGTTGAAGCATTTCTCACAACCTCATCCTTGAGTCTCCGGTGAAACACCTGGATCTGATCCCTTCGCCGGAACGTTGCAGCCGCATTGGCGATCATCACCGCAAAGGTGGTCGTCTTCATTCCTCCTGCCGTCGATCCCGGTGCACCTCCGATCAGCATCAGTATGATCATGAGAGCCTGGGATGCTCCTGACATTGCTGCCAGGTCTGCCGTATTATATCCTGCTGTTCTCGTTGTAACCGACTGGAACAGTGCATTCCACACACCATGCATACCTGTAAGCCCCCGGAAATCTTCAAAATAAAAGAACACTGCCGGAACCACGATCAGAAATGCTGTGGTACACAGGATCAGTTTACTCTGCAGCCGGTATCTCTTCCACTGAAAACGATTCAGATAAATGTCTTCCCATGTCAGAAAGCCGATTCCACCTATGATGATCAATAGCATAATTGTTATATTGATCACGCCATTTCCACTGTAGCCGGTAAGTGAAGCAAATTGGTGTGTCTTTGTTCCCAGAATATCAAACCCTGCATTACAGAACGCAGATATCGAGTGAAATACTGCCATCCAGATTCCACGCATTCCATATCTGCTGCAGAACGATGGTATCATAGCCACTGCTCCTGTTATTTCTATCAGAAATGTCCCACCCAGGATAAAACGGGTCAGTCTTACGATACCGCCCACCTGCGGTGCTGAAATTGCGCTCTGCATAACGCTTCTCTGCATCAGCGAAATCTTTTTCCCTGAAAGCATTGCAAATGCCACCGCGATCGTAATAACACCCAGACCGCCGATCTGGATCAGAAGTAATATTACAGCCTGTCCAAACATCGTCCAATAGCTTCCGGAATCTACGACCACCAGTCCTGTCACACATACTGCTGACGTTGAAGTAAACAGCGCATCAAAAAATGGCGTTATCTTTCCTGATGTACTGGAAAATGGCAGCATAAGCAGGAATGCACCTGCCAGGATTACTCCTGCAAATCCCATAATGATGATCTGAAACGATGTCAGATGTTTTTTTAGTCGCATATATCTACGCATAGTACATAAAACTCCTTTATCTTCATTCCGTTTAATACTATACGAGTCTTTATCTTAAGATGGTATAATGGTATTTCCATTTGTATTAAGATAGTATAAAGAACGGACAGCAATATTCTTATATCTCCGGCCGGTTGCTGACTTCGATCAGTTTCTCCAATGTCTCCAGTGCTTTACCGGAATCAATCAGCACACTCGCCAGTTCAATACCATCTTTCATATTTTCAGCCTTACCGCCAATGTACAGTGCCGCACCTGCATTCATCAAAACGGCATCACGCTTTGGTCCTTTCTCTCCTTTCAGGATGTTCTTCGTGATCTCTGCATTTTCATCAGGAGTACCACCCACCAGATCTTCTTTCGTACAGCGTGTGAGACCGAAATCTTCCGGCTTGATCACGTAAGTTTTAAACCATCCATCTTTAATCTCACATACCTTAGTCGGTGCGCTTATTGAGATCTCATCGAGTTTATCCTGACCGTATACGACCATGCCTCGCTTTACTCCAAGACTGATCAGTACCTGTGCCAGCGGCTCTACCAGATATTCATCGTACACACCAAGCAGCTGCATAGACGGTGTTCCGGGATTAGTCAGCGATCCCAGAATATTGAATACCGTACGGAATCCAAGTTCCTTGCGGATTGTTCCTACATACTTCATGGATGAATGATATTTCTGTGCAAAGAAGAAACACATACCGGCTTCTTTTAACAGCTCCACACACCGTTCCGGACTCTGCTGGATATTCACGCCCAGCGCTTCCAGACAATCTGCCGTCCCACACTTGGAAGAAGCTGCGCGGTTACCGTGCTTGGCTACCTTCATACCGCCTGCTGCCGCTACCAATGCAGAAGTGGTAGAGATATTAAAGCTATGTGCATTATCTCCGCCGGTACCTACGATCTCAAACAGCTCCATGTCTGTCTCAACCTTCAGCGCATGTTCTCTCATCGCTGCTGCACAGCCTGCGATCTCATCCGTTGTATCTGCTCTCGCACTCTTGGTAGAAAGTGCTGCTAAGAAAGCTGCGTTCTGTGTCGGAGAAGTCTCGCCGTTCATGATCTCGTTCATCACGTCGTATGCTTCTTTGTATGTCAGGTCTTCTTTGTTTACGATTTTTACAATGGCTTCTTTAATCATAACCTATCTCTCCTTTTCTCTCTATCGTATGAAAGCTGCAATCATCTGTTTTCCGTCCGGTGTCATGATAGATTCCGGGTGAAACTGCAATCCGTAAAGTAAAAAAAGTCCCTGACAGAAAGATACTCTTTCTGTCAAGGACGAATGTACGAATCACTATCCGCGGTGCCACCTTGTATTCACAGGAATAAACCTGTGCTCTTATCAGGATACCTCTATATCCCCGGCAACTGACGTATGCCTTCACGTTGCAGAATACTCTGTGAATCTATAATACAATGATCACTGTGATCATCATGACAGATAAAATCCGGTTCTCAGCATCCCGGACTCTCTGTAAAGGCATGATTGCCGTTATCTCCACTTCATCGGTTTGAAGTATTAATTTACTAAATAATAGCACGATGAAAAAATCATGTCAACGGTGAATTTTATTTAATTCCAACAATCGGTCTCATATTCCAGATCAATGTTTTTTGCCTTAAACACAGGGTTCACTCCTGCTTTCATCTGCTTCTCATAATCTGCCAACGCCTTCAGTGCAATATTAGACAGGATCAGAATGACCGGAATATTAATGAGAGCCATGACTCCCATCAACACATCTGAAATGTTCCAGAGCATGGACACTTCCATCCCGGCACCCAGGAATACCACCAGCGCAGATATCAGGCGAAATCCTTTCATGAAACCTTTACTTGGTTCACCTTTATGAATATAATTCAACAGATTATCACAATAGAAACAGTTGCCAAGTAATGTGGTAAATGCAAAAAGTACCATTGCAATTGCGATGAAGATCGGTCCGAAGCCGCCCAGTGATTCACGCAGTGCTTCCTGTACCCACGGTGCACCTTGCAGTTCTTCTGTCGGTGCGATACCGGATGACATACACATCATCGCAGTTGCAGTACACAGAAGCAGTGTATCAATAAACACAGACAGCATCTGCACCATTCCCTGTTTAACCGGATGACTGACCTGTGCTGACGCAGACGCATTCGGCGCAGAACCGATACCTGCTTCATTAGAATAAAGCCCGCGACGGATTCCCTGCATCATGGCTGAGCCTGCGAATGCTCCAAAAATTGCATTGAAATCGAACGCTTCCTCAAAAATCTTAGTGAATACCATCGGCAGATAGGCATGATTAATAATCAGAACCACGATTGAGATCAGGATATACGCCACTCCCATAATCGGAACCAATGTAGAAGTCACCTTCACAATACGGGAACCTCCGCCCAGCAGACACCATCCGGTAATCACTGCCAGAATACCTCCAATGATCCATGGCGACCACTTTACATCATAAAATGCAAATCCGGAAAATGTGGACTGCAGATTGTACGATGCAAGCATGTTAAATCCAAATGCATAAGTCGCAATCATAGAGATGCAGAAAACAATTGCCAACGGTCTGCTGTGAAGAGCTGCTTCTATATAATAAGCAGGACCGCCATAACATTCCCCGTCTTTTCCTTTTTTCTTAAATATCTGTGCCAGTGTACTTTCTACAAATGCAGATGCACTGCCAATGATCGCGATCACCCACATCCAGAATACGGAGCCGAATCCCCCGATACAGATTGCAGTCGACACGCCAACAATATTACCG
Organism: Dorea sp. AM58-8; assembly: GCF_003464045.1. Taxonomy (NCBI): domain Bacteria; kingdom Bacillati; phylum Bacillota; class Clostridia; order Lachnospirales; family Lachnospiraceae; genus Dorea; species Dorea sp. AM58-8. The sequence continues at coordinate 62,202 of NZ_QSDM01000015.1, forward strand.
GTTCCTACCCTCGATGCGGTAGAAACCATCAATGCCTGAAAAGATGATACTCCTTCATCATCCTCCGGCTTCTCTACAACTGCCATGCATGCATCTTTAAATAATCTTATCTGTGGCAGTTTTGTCCGGATCGTAAAATAGATTCCGGCTCCGATCAGCAGTATCACCAGCAGCTTGCTGTACATGAACGTACTGATAGTGTCAATAATCATTCCCAACATAAAACTTCTCTCCTTTATCTTCCAGCTTAGCCAAGCTGTTTCTCCAATAGTTCGGCAGCTGCTCTGATGCAGTCATCACAAGGCAGGATTACCTTTCCTGTCTCCACACCCTTAAGTTCCTTACAGACTACTGTTCCGTATGTCTCCTTAAATTCTGTCATGATCGCACGAATATCCTCTGTTGTCTTCTTGCGATCCTTATGGATCAGTCCTAATACCATCGCTGCACCTGACAATGCACCACAGTTGCCTTCCATAGTCGCAAGCCCAACCCCAAATGCCTGAGTAGCTACTTTTAATGTCTCCTCATCTACCCCGGCTTCTTCTGCGAAACTACATGCAACAGCCTGTGCACAGTTACACTTTCCATTGTACTTCTTTTCAATTGCCAACTCCGCTTTGCTCATAACCAGATTTCCTCTCTTTCGTTAATTTCAAGAATGCCTCGGCATTTCTTGATTTATGATTACTTCCCAGTTGATTCTACTATACATCATAAGTTTTTTCCAGAGATATTTACGGATGCCAGGGGCAAAAGACTATTTATTAGCATAAGTTATCAATGTCCGTTAAAAGTTCTCATAACCAGACTCATTTACACCCACAGCATTCGATGTTACACTTTTATTCAGGCAGGACATCGTACGACAGCGTACTCATGATCCTGCCAAACCACGTTGTTGACTTAATATTTATTACTTATTCTAGGAGGAAAAACTATGAATGCAATTATGACTGACCTGATGGCTGTGATCGGTGTCGTACTGAATGGACTTCCGCAGGGACTCCTGGCACTGGCTTATGGATTCGCCTCTGTACCTACTGCACTGGCATTTTTTGTAGGTGCGATCGGTAACACGGTAACACAGAGCGTGGCTCCGATCTCTTTCCAGGCTGAGACGATCACTTACGCCGGAACAGCCGGCAAGGACCGTTCTGAGCGATGCACCATGATCTTTATCGGCGGTGTGATCATGGCTCTGATCGGTGCTCTGGGTCTTTTAACTAAAATCGTGAATTTTGTCGGTGAAGATGTCGCTTTCGGTATGATGGCCGGTGTTGGTATCATCCTTACCAAAGCTGCAATCGATATGGTAAAAAGCGATGCCATTTCCGGAGGCGTATCTCTGGCAGTAGCACTCATTACTTATTATTTCACAAAAGACAGTGCTAATACACTGGTATATACCATCGTGATCTCTGTTGTCGCATCCTGCATTGCCAATGCAATCTTCAACAAAGAAAAATCAAGCATTATCGTAGAAGATGACAAGTTCATCCGTCAGAAATTCACCATCAACGCTAACGTAATCCTTGGTGCTCTCGGAATGGTATGTCTGAACATCGGTTCCAACATTTCCTTCGGAGGAATCACAGCCGGAATGGCAACAGGCGGTAATTACAATGTAGATACACTGACTGTAATCTCATCTCTGGCAGATATGTGCTCTTCTTTCTTCGGTGGTGCTCCGGTAGAGTCTATTATCTCTGCTACCGCTAATGCACCACATGCTGTATGGGCCGGTGTTGCAATGATGGTTGTGATCGGTGTGATCCTGCTTCTGAAACTGCTTCCGAAGATCGGTAAATACGTACCGGCTTCTTCTATCGCAGGTTTCTTATTTGTACTTGGTATCTTCAAGACCGTTGTACTGGATGCCCCTTCTGCCCTGGCAACAAATGCTGCAGTAGGCGGAACAACTATGGTCGTAACAGCAGTAACCAATCCATTCCTCGGAATGCTCGCCGGTGTTGCAGCTAAGTTCCTTGGATTATAAGGAGGAATATGTTATTATGAAAACATACAATATGACTTTGTGTAATGTAGATCGTACCCTTCCATTTATCCCGATCAGCGAGGATATGGCATTTGCAAGTTTCGTAGTCCTTGGCGATACAGAACTGGTCAGCGCCTGCGCACCTGAACTTGCCAGAAAAATCGGCAATGTGGATGCTATCGTAACCGCAGAAGCAAAGGTATCGCACTTGCATATGAGGTCAGCAGACAGCTTGGTCTCAAAGAATTTATCGTAGCCAGGAAGAGTACAAAGTCTTACATGAAAGATGTGGTATCCGCATCCGTTCATTCCATTACAACTGCCGGAGAGCAGCATCTGTATCTGGATGGAAAAGACGCCGATAAGATCCGTGGCAAAAGAGTCTGCCTGTTGGATGACGTCATTTCTACCGGAGAATCTCTCCACGCACTGGAGTGCCTGATGGAAAATGCAGGCGCCAAGGTCGTTAAGAAAGCCGCAATCCTTGCAGAAGGCGATGCAGCAGACAGAGAAGACATCATCTTCCTGCAGAAGCTTCCGCTTTTCCGCAAGTTATCCGATGGTGAATACAACGCTATCGACTAAACTCGTTTTTCATCTCGAAAAGCCCCGGGGTATACGGTCCAGCAGCCGTGTATCCCGGGGCTTTTCCCTTTCTTCACTTCTTTCTTCCATACAATTGCAAATGCATCCTGCACCGCTTATAATAAATATAGCAGGAGCAAAAGGATTGCTCCCACCACAAACAACCATCTCCCACCAATAAAATACAAGGAGTATTTCTGTCGTGACAAAAGATAAATACGTAATCAGTAAAACCAAACGCTATCCCTATTATATCCTGATGTTTGCAATCCTGATCTGGTTTGTAGCTATGGAGATATTTGGAACAAATGAACGAATGATTGATATGGCAGCAGATTCTCTCATTTATTCCGGAAGCTTTACCTGGCAAAAGCCGGATGGATCCACGGAATCTGTCGATGTACCCGGACATTATTCTATTCCCGCCGGAGAGACTATGATTCTCACGACGACACTTCCCGATGATTACAATGCCCATGTGATTGCATTTCGTTCTTCTCTGCAGGATGTCAAATGCTATATTGACGGTGAACTGCAAACCGAATACAGCACCAAAGATACCAGACTATGTGGCAAGAATTCAGCCAGCCGTTATATATTCTGCGATACCTCTTCTGCCGATGCGGGGAAAGAACTCCGCATCGAACTGACGACTTACACGCATAGGTATTCCGGCGTGATCAATCCGGTATACTGCGGCGACCGTGCCGGAATCTGGGTCCATCTGTTTGAACAGCACGGATTAGAGACTGTAATTGCATTCTTCATTCTCTTTTCCGGTATTATCAGCGTACTTTTCAGTATCGCGCTAGGGCTGGTATACAAATCCAAATTCGATATAGAATATCTGGGCTGGTGTATGATCATGGGCGCAACCTGGATGCTCGGTGAATCTAGCTAAGACAGCTCCTGTTCCCTAATTCATCCGTCCTTTCCATGCTGTGTTTTGTAATGATCATGCTGGTTCCGATTCCAGTCCTGTTCTATGCAGACAGCGTACAGCAGGGACGATATCATAAGCTGCATCAGGCTCTTGTCTATATCGCAGTCATTAACTTCACAGTCTGTACGATCCTGCATGTAACCGGCATCGCAGATTATATCGAAACGCTTCCGATCAGCCAGATCATCTTAGGCGTCACATTTGTCAGTACCTTTATTACCTTTTATAAATGTATGAAACAGGGCACGATCCGCTCTGACAGACTGACCTTAATCGGACTGTCTGCCGTTATGATATCGGCAATCGTTGAAGGGTTGTCTGTCTACTTCGTAGTGTCCATTTCCGGTATGTTTACGGGTATCGGTATGATCATTCTGCTCTTTATAGCTGTACTTCGCACCATCCGTAATGTACATAATATGGAAGTCCAAAGACAGCAGCGCGCGCTTGAAAAACGCCGCCAGCAGACGGAGCGTCTGTCTCTGCAGATGATGCGGACCCTGGCTCTCACCGTTGAAGCAAAGGATGAATATACTCGCGGACATTCTCATCGGGTTGCCGAATATGCTGCGCTGATTGCAAAAGAACTTCACTGGAGTCCTAAAGAAATCCTGAATCTGAAGTACGCAGCTCATCTGCACGACATAGGAAAGGTCGGTATCCCTGATACGATTCTGAATAAGCCAACCAGACTGACTCCTGAAGAATATGCTGTCACAAAAGAGCACACCGTCATCGGCGGTGAGATTTTGAAAAATATCACGTTGCTCAAACAATCCGCTGATGTTGCCCGCCATCATCATGAACGCTATGACGGCAAAGGTTATCCGGATGGACTGAAAGGAACTGATATTCCATTGTATGCCCGCATCATAACCATAGCTGACAGTTACGATGTCATGAACACCAATCATGCCTGCCGCAATTCACTTCCTGAAGCATCTATCATTCGGGAATTCCGTGAAAACAGCGGCACGCAGTTTGATCCGGAACTTACGGAGATTTTTTTAACGCTTCTGGAAGAACACCGATTAGATATCAGTTCTGATTATCTGCATCCGGAAAATGATCTGGGATTTACCGCAATTGAAAATGATATCAACCGCTTTATCTCCAATGTCATGACTACGATGAAAACACACGAGGACAGTGAAACTTATGATTTTCTGACCGGACTGCCGATGCGGAGTCGTGGTGAGAAGCTGGTGTCTCAGTTTATGCAGAAATACGATGGTTGCCTTGTCTTCATTGATATGGATAACCTCAAACAGATTAACGACACGCATGGTCACAAAGCCGGTGACCGGTCGCTGAAACTGCTGGGGACACTACTGTCAGATATGACACCGGACGCAGTTGTCTGTCGTCTGGGCGGTGATGAATTTCTGTTCTTTATGCCAAATGCCACTGAGGCAACGATCACAGCACAGGTTCACACTCTATTCGATAAATTCAATGCAGCCAAGGCTAAGGATATCCAAATCCGCAGTGCTTCTCTGTCAGCAGGTCTGTGCATGACTACTACAAAAGATGCCTACGAAGACTGCTATACGAAAGCAGACAAAGCTTTGTACTATGTAAAACAGAACGGGAAAGGCAATCTCTATTTCTATCACCAGTTAGAACAGAAACTCACCTCTGATTCTGCCATCAATAAAGATCTGACACTGATTGCACGCTCCCTGCGCAGCAGCGGCGACTACTCCGGTGCACTGGATCTGGATTACCGTCAGTTTGCCAAGTTATACGAATACATCAACCGGCTGGGAAGCCGCCATCAGTATCCTTGTTATCTTGTCATGGTAACGATGAAAACTGCGCCGGAACAAATGACCTATATTGAAAATATTGAGGAAGCCATGGAATGCATGAAGCATTCGATCCATCAGAGTATCCGCTCCGTAGATATCTGCACCAGATACAGCTCCATGCAGTATCTGATCATACTCTTCAAACCAGATGAGAACTATATCCCGAAGATCTTGAACCGTATCTTCGCAGAATACTACAAGCTGTACAAGAAACACAATTTCATGCCTGGCTATGAATATCTCCGTATAATGGATAAACCAACAACTGATGAGACCCGGCAAAGATAATTCTTACCATTCAAGAAGGTGCGCCTTACGGCGCACCTTTAATATTCCGGATATCATCATTTCCAAAAATATACAGATCCCCTTTCTGTACATACGTCCCACCGGCTTCCGTAAGAATTAATATCCCGGCGGAAATGTCCCACAGATTCAGATCCAGTTCCAGATACATCTTCGCTTTCCCCGATGCTACCAGACAGATATCAAGAGAAGACGGTCCGATCCGCTTCATATCCGATGCGATTGCATAATACTTCTGTACAATATCTAATATCTTCCCTGTCTTCCTCCTGTCATATGGCATTCCAAACACCACAATCCCTTCATCCGGCGGAAATGTCCTGACTCGCAGCTGTGTTACCATTCCTTTTTCCCGGATATAGCTTCCCTTTCCTTTACATGCGTAATACCAGATATCATCTTTAGGGTTATATACCACCCCTAAGAGAATATGATCCGGCTGTTCATATACGAGAGCTACAGACACTGCATACTGCAGGCCATTGATAAAATTAGTCGTTCCATCAATCGGGTCAATAATCCAGTTAAACTTCTGCTCCAATTGTGCTTCCGTTTCCTCTGCGATCACCCCGGAACCCGGCACCAGCTGCTGAAACCGATCGATCAGTTCCTGTTCTATCTTCTTATCAACCGTTGTAACAAAATTACCCTGTCCCTTTTTTTCGATTGAATACGAGGTACCTACATACTTATCCACCACATTTTTGATGGTTGGGATCAGTGTTTTCTCGCAAAATTCCAGTCCATACTCCATATGATCCATTATCTCTTACTTCCTTCTCTTTAATATATCCACATAAATTCACATTGCTCTGTCAAAAAAGAACTCAATTCTTCCAGATAGGAATTGCCACCTATATAGTTGGTCTTTCCATCAAAAATTTTAACAGGCAAAAAGATCGATTCTGATATCCGATTCCTTTCCGAAGTTGAATCACCGATCAGAAACTGTATTGACAGACTGTTCTGTGTCTTGGCAGACAGGACGCCCTTGTATGTCTTTAACTTACGCACATTGCGGTTGCAGACAATATCCAACACCTTACTTCCAATACATATGCGGAATGTATATGCCGGAACAAACGGTGTCCTTTTGCTGACCGTCCCTTCTTTTGCCTGGCATTCCTTTATGCTTTCTACAAACAGTTCGATCAGATTCTCAATATCACTGAAATCCACTTCCCAGTACGTAGAACGGTTTGTAATATACTCGACCAGTTCGATATACTCTCTCCAGTGCATTCCTTCCCGATATGAAATGATCCGGTCCAGTGACCAGTTCTCAAGATAGAAATTATCACCAATCTCCCCGATCTTATCAAGTATCGCCTCATTGCCGAAAAATTCTGAAAAAGCATATTCCAGTTCATCCGGACTCACTTCTTTCAGTCCATGTGTCAGATATAGCTGATGGATAAATGTATCCTCCGGTCGTATATCACTGGGGATCAAGGCTGCACAATTAAAAAAGTTCGTGAAAATGGAATTATAATATACATCTATCATTTTTTTCAATTCCCTGTGAAATGGCTTATTTTCATCAAATATGCAATTCAGTACCGGATCCGGATGATTTTCTGACTTATCAACCACCACAAAATTACGGTAAAACGCTGACCGGCTGTATCCTTTCACATCCGACCTGCGTCCCGTCCCAATGATGTGTGTCTGCAAAAACACAGACATTTCGATCTCCTTCAACGTTGATAAAAATTCTTTTTTCTGAACGACATCAAAATCAAAACATTCTGCCAGCATATCATTCGTCTCTTTATTAAATGCCAGTGTTGTACACTGCTTCACGAGTTCCTGACTGTGTTTGTCTACCGGCGTCTCCCAGTTTTCCCGAATACAGTACATGGCGATCTCTGTACACAGCCGGTTCCATTCATCGACTGCATGGCGCATCGTAGAGTACTCCGGCAGCTCATCCACATACGGCGTCAGTTCATGGTCACCATACAAAAATACAATAATGCTTCCGTTCTTCAGCAAATGTGCAAATGCATTCTGCTCCCGTTCCTTGTATTCGTGTGCAAAATATAATTTCTGCAGACTTTTGCTGTTAAGGATCGATGCCCTGTTTAAGATGATCTGTCTTGTATGCATCAACGCAAGATACAGATTCTTCATCTGATATGTCTCTAAAAACTGCTGGACACATTCTGCTTCAAACCCATAATGCATAAACTGCCCCTTCATGTCTGAATCATCCGCAATGATCTCATCCGGCAGCCACTGGTTATCCAATGCAAAAGGAAATGCTGTCGAAGGAGCAAGGTCACTTGCATGTACCCGGTAAAAGCAATTCTCAGCAACATTATCATATACCTTCTCCGGCACCCCGGCCTCGTAAATATATTCATTGCTTTTACGGAAATCAATCCCTTCCGTATACGTCATCTTACCATTCAATGCACGTATCAGCTCCTGCATTTTTGCAATACTGATCGTCCCTTTTGCATCAAGCTGGATAAACTGGATAACTTGCAGACACTCGATAATCTTCTTCACCTTGCCGTCACCGGTATCCGGAAATCACGATGGATGCACATTGCCAATGACTACAAACAACACATAAAAGTTCTCATCTTTTTCATTTCTGTCCAGTGCTTCCGATATTTCACGCAGTACTTCCATCCTCCGCACCGAATTCTTGGAAATCAATGCGATCATCATGTCTGCTGTCTGCAGTGCTTCATTGATATTATTGGCCCAGCTCTGACCAACCACTAATTTATCCACATCTATCCAGACATCATATCCCTGTCTGGTAAGAAACCGTGCGATTCCCTTTGCACACACGCTGTCCTGATGTGAATAACTGATAAAAACTCTCTTACCCATGCAGTTCCCTCCTAAAAAAGCTGACTTAATTATAAAGGAAATATCAGAGAATTTCCACCTCTTCAAATGCTTTCAAAAAAAGCCTGCTCAACTCATCGCACATACAAAAATGGTGCCGAGAATAAATCCCGACACCATTTTTATTTTTTATTCTTCTTAGCCTAACAGCAGTAAGCCGAATACCAATGTAAAGAGGGCTACTGTCTCTACGATACCGATTACGATAAAGTAGTTCGCTGTACCTTTTCCGGTTGCGCCAAGTGCATCAGCTGCTCCGGCTGCACACTTGCCCTGGAATAATGCGGAAAGTCCGATCGCAAGTCCGCAGAAAAGTCCAACGCCAAGTGCAAGTCCTGCGTCTGCTCCGCCATCTACTGCACTCTTGATAAAGTTCATAAGAAGGAATCCGTAGATTGTCTGTGTCAGAGGTGCTCCGGCAAATGCGATCATAATGAACGGTGCCGGTTTACCGCTTGCATAACACTTTTTCCATGCTCCTACTGCTGCCTGTCCTGCAAATCCTGCACCAAATGCTGATCCTGAAGCGGATAAACCAAGTGCAGCTGCCATTCCAATAAATGCTAAATTCATAATCTTTCTCCTTTATAAATACTATTTTTCAATCTTATCGTTTACTTTAAATGGTTCGTATGCGACTCCTGTCCATTCCAGACCTGCCTGGCCTGAGAACTCCAGCACATTCAGTCTGACACCGTGTACTACGACTGACAGGAAACACATGACAATGTTCAGTGCATGTCCGATCAATACAACCACAATACCAATGATGATAAGTGGTCCGTGGAATCCGGCTGCAATTCCGTTGAAACTCTGAGAAATGGCAAGTCCTGCCATACCTACCGCAAACAGACGGATGTAACTCATAACGTTACCAAAACAGCTGATCGTATTTAAGAATACGGTAAATGCATCTGCGAGTCCTGCTTTAAGTCCCTGTGCAAATGTACGATCCGGTGCCATGCCGCCAAAGAGGACTACCAGCGCAAATGCTACGCCGATCAGTACAAAAATTGGTTTGATCGCCAGCTTCTCGCCGATTACCAGATAAAGTGCCAACAAATACATTGCAACAATCGCTACAAGCCATCCCAGGTCTGCCACCCAGCTCAGATCTTTGTTAGAAAGCTTCTTCTTGATCGAGATCAGACTTCCAAGTGCCATCTGAATTGCTCCGATGGAAAATGAGAACTTCATGATCGTGTTCTGCTGCGTAAGAGCAGTCACGCCAAAGTACCCCGGATAGTTTGCAAAATCAGGAATTACCAGTGCCCTCAGGAACGGAACATTCATTGCCGATTCCAGACCAAACCAGGTTCCGGTTATCGCACCCCATATGATCGTCACGATCGATAATACAAATAGCAAATAAACTGCATTATTAAATTTCTTTGATTTCGCTGCATATGCAATGGTTCCGATAAGAATCAGGCATCCATAACCTGCATCTCCAATAATCATCGCAAAGAACAGTGTAAAGAACAGGAAGAACCAAAGGGAAATATCCGGTTCTCTGTATCCTGGAAGAATACCAAGTATATCAAATACCGGTTTGATCAGTCTGGATACTTTACCGTATTTCACTTTTGTAGGAATCTGCATATCATCCTCAGCTACATCTTCCTGCGCCCATGCCCAGCCATTTTCTTTCGCAGCTGCTTTGAATCTCGAAAGATCCTCTTCCGGAAGATATCCGGAGATCCATACAAAATCCTCATCGCTTTCTGCGGTCTCGCTTGCAGATGAATAATTCTCCGCATTCTGGGCTTTCAACATCTGAACCTGAAAGCTTGACTCATACACTGCTGCTTTCTTAAAGACTTCTTCACACTCAGCAATCTGCTTCTGACTGTCTTCTATCTCTTTTGTCAGTTCGTCGATTCCCTTTTCCGGAATTGCGAACTCTGCCGCAGGTATGGTCGCCGGCAGGCTTCCTATTACAGCAACGGTATCCATCTTGTCAATCGATGCCAGCCGGACCATCTGTACATTTTCATCCTGCACTGCCATCTCATACTCACGCTTACCTAATCGGTAAAAATGAAGATCATACCCTGCTTCTTTTAATTGTTTTAATTCAGCCGGAGAGAACTCACCCCAGGCTTTGATTCGTTCGATCTCTGCATTGGCTGCACTGATATCCTGAACCAGCGTGGACTTCTTATCCAGCGCATTCAGTACGCCCTGATACAGTTCCTCAAATTCTTTGTCGGAAAGAACAGGTGCACTGTTTTTGTTCTTTGATTTCTTATCAGGTGCATAATCCAGCAGTTCCGTCGCCGTCTTGGAAAGTGTTGTAAATCTTTCCGTCGCCGCACGTGCCGGACTCTTCTTTTCTGCCAGATGCAGAAGTCCGAGATTACGAAGTCCTTCGAGCATCTCGTCTTTTCTGGAGACGGATGACACGACATAGACCATTTGCATCTTTTCTATCATTGTGCCGCCTCCGTTAATTTTTTCTTTGAAATCTTTCCGCGTACAACTGCCGCTGTCTGCTGATCTCCGAGGAATACACCGATCACGCGGATATTCTCCTTGGCTTCCGGAATCTTGACCTTCTCAAACAGATTCACTCGCTGTGAGGTAGAACGAAGTTCCTTCTCAAGGAGTGCCTCCTGCTTGCGGAGCGTCGATACCAGAGCATCCAGACGGGCAATCTCGCGAAGCTTTATAATCGCAGTATCAACCCACAAAGGATAGTCGTCAACGTCATAGCTGATATCTTTGAATGTCAGCTCCTGAAATGCAGGAACTGTCACGCCGGCGATATTCTCATTCTTACAGATAACGGTATCCGGCTGCACCAGGTAATCAAGCTTCATGTCCTCATCGAAGATTTCATTCTCCGCGAACACTGCTACCCAGTCATCCAGGTCTCCGATCATCTGAGCACGTTCGACTTCCTTCTCATCCAGTTCAGCCTTGGTCTTCATGATCACTGACTGCAGCTGCTGCTTCTTAAGCTGCAGTGTCGGAAGATAACGCTGATACTGTTTCAGGCGGTCTTTCTGCACCTTCTGCTCATTTTTAGTAAGTTTGATAGCCATTAGCTGCTCCTTTTATTTTAATGCATCCTTATCCGGCCATCTCTCCTGCAGAAGACTTGTCTTCAAACCGGTCTCATTTGGCTCAAAGCACTCTGCAAGGATCTCCCAGCCAAGATCAAGTGCATCTTCAAGTGGAATGTTCACACTAAGATCCATTAATTTCGTCTCAAATAACTCGCCGTACTTCAGAAGCTTCTCATCCCATTCACTCATCAGGAATCCCATGGATTTCTTCTCAAGTGCTTCCTTATACTGAGAATACAGACGGATCATACCATCCATCAGTGCGCGGTGGTCATCTCTCGTCTTACCATTTACATTCTGTTTCAGACGTGACAGAGATCCAAACGGTTCAATGTGTCCATTCTTCAGATAATACTGACCTTCTGTAATATAACCTGTATTATCAGGTACCGGGTGCGTAACATCATCACCAGGCATCGTCGTAACACCAAGGATCGTGATAGAACCGGCTCCCTCGATATCAACGGCCTTCTCATAACGGGATGCAAGACAGCTGTACAGGTCTCCAGGATAACCTCGGTTCGAAGGTACCTGTTCCATAGTGATCGCCATTTCCTTCTGTGCATCTGCGTAGTTCGTCATATCGGTAAGAAGTACCAGTACTTTCTTACCGTTAAGCGCAAACTGCTCTGCAACAGCAAGTGCCATATCCGGCACCAGCGTACACTCTACGGTCGGGTCAGACGCGGTATGGATAAACATAACCGTATGGCTCATAGCACCACCTTTTTCCAGTGTATCACGGAATGCAAGGTAATCGTCATATTTCAGTCCCATACCTCCAAGTACGATCACGTCTACTTCCGCCTGCAACGCAATACGCGAAAGCAGTGCATTGTAAGGTTCTCCGGAAATAGAGAAGATCGGAAGCTTCTGGCTCTCTACCAGTGTATTGAACACATCGATCATCGGAATACCGGTACGGATCATATTCTTTGGAAGAATACGCTTCGCCGGGTTAAATGACGGTCCGCCGATCGGAATCATGTTCTCAGTAAGTGCCGGGCCGTGGTCTCTCGGTACACCGGCTCCGTCAAATACACGTCCGAGCAGGTGATCTGAGAAGGATACCATCATCGGCCGTCCAAGGAAGCGTACCGGATCGCTGGTTCCTACACCCTGCGCACCTGCAAATACCTGCAGAGATACCACATCTTTATCAAGTTTAATTACGTTCGCATAACTGTCGCCTACCAGAGCCAGGTCGCCAAGGCGCACATCCTTCGCTCTGACAGTAACAACGTTACCGACGATTGATTCAATTTTTGTATATACTTTCTGCACGCTAACATCCTCCTACTCAACAGCTTTTGATTTGTAGAATTCTGAGATTTTCTTTTCCTGTGCGTAGAATTCCGGTGATTCGAATTCTGTACCATGCCAGTCAAGGAACTCCTGTCTCAACTGATTGAAGAAACCTCGGATCTCGTTTTTGTCATCCAGATCATAGGATGCCATCAATGCATCGTAAAGGACGCCAAACTCTTCCCGCTGTCTATCCGGAGAGCATGCCGCATCAATCGGATCGAATGAGTTCTGCTGCAGATATACGGAATCAAGAAGCTCACCCTTCTGATAAATGATGTAATCTTCTGCGGAAGTTCCTTCCTCACCAACAACCTTCATCATCTGGTTGATCTCATTTCCTCTGTGCAGAATAGAACGTGCTTCCTCCACACGAGCCATATCTACAACTCCATCGTATTTGGACCATGAATCCATCGGATGGATCGCAGGGTACTTACGTGCATCGGAACGCTCTCTGGAAAGTCCGTGGAATGCACCGACTACCTTCAGTGTTGCCTGTGTTACAGGCTCTTCAAAGTTACCACCGGCAGGTGATACGGTACCACCGATCGTAACGGATGCAATCTTGCCATCCTTAAGTCTTACCTTACCGGCACGCTCATAAAACGATGCGATCGTAGACTCCAGATATGCCGGGAATGCCTCTTCACCAGGAATCTCTTCCAGACGTCCTGACATCTCACGCATGGCCTGTGCCCAACGGCTGGTAGAGTCTGCAAGAAGAAGTACATCCAGTCCCATCTGTCTGTAATACTCAGCCAGTGTTACAGCCGTGTAGCAGGAAGCCTCTCTGGCAGCTACCGGCATAGAAGATGTGTTACAGATAATGATGGTTCTCTCCATCAGAGATCTTCCGGTCTTCGGGTCTTCCAGTTCCGGGAACTCTTTTAAGATCTCTACGACCTCACCGGCACGCTCTCCACAAGCTGCCACGATAACGATATCTGCCTCACCATTCTTAGCTTCCATATGCTGAAGTACGGTCTTACCTGCTCCGAAAGGTCCAGGTACACAGAATGTTCCGCCCTTCGCTACCGGAAGGAACGAATCGATACAACGGATCTGTGTTACCAGAGGCTCGTCCGGGCGAAGTCTCTCTTCGTAGCACTTAACAGCCTTTTTGATCGGCTGGGTAATAACCATGCTGAGTTCTTTTTCTTCTCCATTGCCATTTTCAATGACACAAATTGTCGCTCTTACATGATAAGAGCCTTTTTCTTTGATTGATTTAACTTTCCAGTCACTGCCTTTCAGCGTGAATGGAACCATAATCTCATGTGTAAATAATCCTTCAGGAACACTGCCGATTGAATCTCCTGCTTCCACAGCATCTCCCACTTTTACAGATGGTGTAAATTCCCATTCTCTGTCCGGAATCGGATCAAGATATACACCTCTCTCAAGGAAGAAACCACACTGCTCTGCAAGATCCGGCAATGGATTCTGAAGTCCGTCAAATACCTGGGTCAACAGACCTGGTCCAAGTTCTACGCTCATCAGTCACCGGTGAATTCTACCGGATCTCCAACCTTGATACCGTTGGACATCTCGTAGATCTGCATGCTGGCAACACCGTTGTTAATACGGATAACCTCTCCTTTCAGACGTTTTCCATCAACAAGGATATAACCCACTTCATTCTTATGAACTGAACCATTAAAGCTGACATTCGCCAGGTTTCCATTAATACCAGTTACATATCCTGTTACTGTTTCCATCAAATTCTCTCCTGTTATAAGCTATAGACGCGCTGCTGCACCTGATCAAAAAGACGTTTGAATTCCTTCTGTCCCTTTGACTGAACAAAACAGCTCTGGCGCTCAAGCAATTTTAGTTTAATCGCATACCCGAATAAATATCTGTCATCGAAAGTATGCAGGCCTACCAATGAATCAAGATTATCAAATTCGCACTCCAGCAGGATCTTCTCTGCCTCCAGCGGATTCTTCGCAGCCATTGCAGCTCCAGCAACCTGTGCGATCACCGAATCCTTATCATAGGATGTCAGATACGGTCTTCCCAGACTCACGCTCCTCTGATAATTAAGCTCACCCATAAGATTCTTATAAAAAGCTGACCACTCTTTTAACAACGGTCCCTCTTCAGACGAAAGGGTGAGATTCTTCAACAATTCATACTTTGATTCACTTACATTTGACTGGCACACGTCAAGAAACTCATCGTAAGTCATCGGCATGTCACCATCTGTTCTCAGGTCCGGCAGGCTGGATATCAAATAATAATATGAAGCCATAAGCACCTCCTGCTAGAAATCAAGATTTCTGAAATATGGCATCAGCATCTGCATGATCTCTTCGTCAGAACAGTCGAAATAACCCGAACCATCTTTAGCTGCCAGGCGGAATCCCGCACGTACACTCTTGGTCGGTTTGATCTCAAGACCATTCTTAATTTCTTCTGCAAGTTCTGCTTTGAGCGAATCACTCACCTCAGCAACTTCAACGGAATAATTCTGTACATCTTCATCTGCCACAACAGCCTGGATCAGCTTGCCAAGTGCAGCATCTGAAAGGTTATTCTTAATCTTTGCAGAAAGGATCTTTTCAAATTCAGCCTGGACCTCATTCTTAAATGCAAGCATAGCATCGCGCTTTGCCTGCTCAGCACTAAGTGCTGCACTCTCTTTCAGAATGTTGATCTCTTTTTCTGAAGTCTCCTGAATATTCTTAGCCTCAGCCTTCGCATCCGCAATAATCATTTCAGCCTTTTTCTTAGCTTCTGAAATAATTGCTTCTGCTTCCGCATTCGCCGCATCAATGCCGTCCTTGCGGATTGACGAAACTAAGTCTTGAATCTGTAACTCCATAATTTCACTTCCCTTCATTTTTCAATTGTACTATTTAAGAAACAATTCAAGTTTAATTATAATACATACTTCTTATATAAACAAGAATTATTTCCAAGCATTCTGACACATTTAATATTTTGTCCAGATTTTGTCAAATTGTCTAACAATTATCATTTTCCATCTTGTTAGTTTCTCCTGTTTTGTCATTCAAATTCATGTTCACCTCATTTCCGATTTATTTTTATAGATTTAGAATTCCGCAAAAAAAAATGCTTGACATCTGAAATAGCAGGTCTATAATAATTTTTTGTAAAAAGAATATCGTTCACCGAAATTCATTGATGAGAACAACGCCTTGTTTATCGCTCATTCACAGAGAGCCTGCGGCTGGTGGAAGCAGGTAATGGCAGAATAAGGATATCCTCTCTAAGAAGCGGGTTGAAAGTAATATCAGTAGACCTCGCCGTCATCCCACGTTACAGGGAACGCGTATATTAGTACGTAAGAAAGTGTTGCAGGAGTATTTCTGCAGAATCAGGGTGGTAACGCGGATAGATTTCGTCCCTTTTCAGTTTGTTCTGAGAAGGGATTTTTTATTTCTTTCATATCGAATCCGGTGAGCAGTAATTACCAAAAGGAGGAAACACGTAATGAAAGCATTACAGAAAGCAAGCAAATTTTTATCAGACTACACCTCGGTCGTCGTAATCGCGATCGCAGTAGTCACATTTTTCCTTCCATCGATGATGGGATGGGTGAATCTGGCACTATTCACGGATATGGTGGCAAATAAATTCACCTGCCAGTCTATTATCATCGGAATCATCATGTTCAGCATGGGACTTACCCTTACAACAGAAGACTTTAAAATTCTGGCACAGCGTCCATTTGACATCTGCGTCGGCGCGATTGCCCAGTACCTGATCATGCCATTCCTGGCATTTGCAATTTCAAAAACATTAAATCTGCCAGACGGAATCGCACTTGGACTGATTCTCGTAGGATGCTGTCCTGGCGGCGTATCTTCAAATATCATGTCATATCTGTGCGGCGGCGATGTAGCATTCTCCGTAGGAATGACAACCGTATCCACATTACTTTCACCAGTCATGACTCCGCTGATGGTATCCTTCCTGGCAAGCGGTACACAGATTACGATCAAAGGACTTCCAATGTTCGTATCCATCATCGAAACGGTAATCCTTCCTGTAGGTGTCGGATTCTTATTAAATTATCTTCTCGGAAAGAAACAGACATTCCGCGAACTTCAACAGGTAATGCCTGGAATCGCAGTGCTTGGTCTTGCATGTGTAGTAGGAGGCGTTGTATCCTCACAGGGAGCCAAATTCTTCCAGTCAGGTGTTGTAATCTTTGTTGCTGTACTGCTTCACAATGGATTCGGATATCTGTTGGGATACGGAGCCGGAAAACTGGTTGGAATGAACACATCAAAGAAGAGAACCATCTCCATCGAAGTTGGTATGCAGAATGCAGGTCTGGCAACAAACCTCGCAACAACAACCGCACAGTTTGCATCCACACCGGAATCTGCAATCATCTGCGCTGTATCCTGCACATGGCACTCCATCTCAGGAACCTTACTTGCCGGAATGTTTGCAATGCATGATAAACACAAAGAGAAAACTGCTGAGAACGTAACAGCTGCAGCACACTAATATATCTATTATAAAATAAAGAAGGCTCCCAGTGCAATCTAAACACTGAGAGCCTTCCTGTATTAAATATATTTTTTCAATATCCCGTTCATCTGATCAAATTGTTCTTCCATCTCTTTCACCAGTCGGAACTGCGTTCTCGCACGTACCAGGTTGTGCTCTGGATAAGCCGTTTTAAAATATACATCTCCCTGCAGATAATCTGCCAGGAAACGCATACCGCACTCCAGCGTCATAAGTCTGGCGCCCCATGGAAGACTCGCGATCTCAGCCGGTGTCAATACATCCTTTGCCATCTCCAGATATCCCTTGGTATAAATATCGTAAAGATTGATATCAAAATGTACTTTATCCAGATCCGGCTCATCCTCTTCCGCCGTAGACGCACCGAATCGAATGGAATCACCAAAATCATTAGCTGCAAGTCCCGGCATGATCGTATCCAGGTCAATAATGCATAATCCTTCATCTGTATCTGCATCAAACAGAATATTATTCAGCTTGGTATCGTTATGCGTTACACGAAGCGGAAGCTTTCCTTCCTCCAGCTGCTTCATCAGTACGCCGCAGTCGTCTTCACGTGAAAGCACAAATTCAATCTCCGGCTTACACTTGCGCGCTCTGTTCTTCACATCTTTGCGCTGTGCATCCTTAAAATCTCTGAGACGTTTTACCGTATCGTGGAACTGTGGAATGGTCTCATACAGACTCTCTGCCGGATAATCACCCAACTGCTTCAGAAAATGTCCGAGCTTAATGCTGACTGATAGAACTGCTCCGGTCTCTCCACCTGCTGATGGCAAATGGAATTCGCCACATAATGCAGGCATCGCCACGGCTGTCCGTTATCATCCTCAAAGTAGGTCTCGCCGGATTTGGTCTTAATGTAAGACAATGCCTCGCGATCCAGATCTCCGCCTTCCTGACGGATGATATTACGCAGATATTCGGTTACGCCAAAGATATTGTCCATAACCTGATCCGGATTCTTAAATACATTTACATTAATACGCTGAAGCACGTATAACGGCACATCGTTGCCATTCTGATCCGGCATATACACCGCATATGTCTCATTGATATGTCCCTCACCAAACGGCTTCACATAGCTGCACAGTGGTCCAAAGCCAAATGCATACACTGCATCTTCCAGACTCCGGCTGTCCACACCTTCGATCTTTCTTCTTGTAGAGAAGATGACCTCTCCTGCTTCTACTTTGCGTCCGGATTCAATCGTACAATTTGCTTTGACCACACTTCCAAGTCCGACATGCGCGCCCGCACATACAACGGAATTATGATCTACAACCGCGCCGCTGTTCACCAGTGCCGCGCGTTCAATCTTTGTATTCGTATTCACTACCGATCTCTGCATGATAAAGCAGCCTGGCTCCAGAGTCACACTCGGACTTACCACAGCTGACGGATGCACAATCGCAGGAACTTCATATCCCTCTTCCAGCAATTTATCCGTCCAGAACAGACGCGTCTTATTATTGCCAAATGCAGCAACCGCAACCGGATAGTCCTCGTGCTTAATCACATAATCACAGCACATACCGATCACATCGTCTTCCTTTACCATATCATCCAGAAACACTATCTCTTCGTATCCCAGTGCCTGTGCGGTCTCCTTGATCATATGACCAAAGCCGCCGGCTCCAAGGATTAATAAACTCTTCATATGTCTTGCTCCTATTTAATCCTGCCATGCAGCTCCTGCAGGGATGCAATCTTGCCGCCGTCATGATTATTGACTGCATGGATTCCTGTTGCCGCTGCCATAGCCGCTGCCATTGTCGTGCAGTACGGAATCCTTCCCTTAATCGCAGCTTTTCTCAGGTAGCTGTCATCATATACACTGTCTTTTCCAACCGGTGAGTTCACGATGATATCCACCTTTCCATTCGTGATCTCGTCGAGTACATTCGGGCGTCCCTCACACAGCTTCTTTACTTTTTCAGCCGGAATGCCAGCTTCATTGATCAGCTGACATGTGCCTTCTGTTGCAATGATGCGGAAATTATTCTCATGGAACAGTTTCGCAACCTCTACAACTTCTGCCTTATCTTTGCGGTTTACAGAGATCAGCACAGTTCCTGACAGCGGAAGTTTGGACTGAACTGCTTCCTGTGCCTTGTAAAATGCCTCTCCGTATGATTCAGAAAGTCCCAGTACTTCTCCGGTAGATCGCATCTCCGGTCCTAACAGCGGGTCTACTTCCGGGAACATGTTGAATGGGAATGCTGCCTCTTTTACTCCGTAATATGGAATCACTTTCTCTTCCAGTGTAGGTACCGGACTCTCCTTACCGGTCAGCTCACGCGTAATGATCTCCGTTGCGATCGGCACCATACGCACATTACAAACCTTTGACACAAGCGGTACGGTACGGGATGCTCTCGGGTTCGCCTCAAGCACAAATACCTTGCCATTCTCGATGGCGTACTGCATATTCATCAGTCCCTGTACATGCATTTCTTCTGCAATCTTTCTTGTATATTCCTTAATGGTCTCCACATTTTCCCTGGAAATGTGTACCGATGGGATTACACATGCAGAGTCTCCGGAATGTACACCTGCAAGCTCGATATGCTCCATAACCGCCGGTACAAATGCGTTGGTTCCATCGCAGATCGCGTCAGACTCACACTCCAGTGCATGATTCAGGAAACGGTCAATCAGGATTGGACGGTCAGGTGTTACACCAACTGCTGCCTTCATGTAGTCAGCCATTGCCACATCGTCGTAGACTACTTCCATTCCACGTCCGCCAAGTACGTAAGATGGGCGAACCATAACCGGATAACCGATCTTGCCTGCGATCTCTACTGCCTCTTCTACGGTTGTAGCCATTCCCGCTTCCGGCATCGGAATCTCCAGCTTATCCATCATTGCACGGAACTGATCTCTGTCCTCTGCAAGATCGATAACAGACGGTGCGGTTCCAAGAATACGAACACCATTCTTCTCCAGATCTGCTGCCAGATTCAGCGGTGTCTGTCCACCGAACTGTGCGATCACACCAAGCGGTTTTTCCTTTTCGTAAATGCTCAGCACGTCTTCCAGTGTCAGCGGCTCGAAGTATAACTTGTCAGAAGTATCGTAGTCTGTAGAAACCGTCTCCGGGTTACAGTTCACGATGATCGTCTCAAATCCAAGCTTCTTAAGCGCCATTGCCGCATGTACACAACAATAATCAAACTCAATACCCTGACCGATACGGTTCGGTCCACCGCCAAGGATCATAATCTTACGGTTATCAGATACCGGATTGGCATCCTCTGCATTATATGTAGAATAGTAATATGCACTGTCCTTCGTACCGCTTACATGTACACCTTCCCACGCCTCTACGACACCAAGCGCTTTTCTCTTATTG
Organism: Dorea sp. AM58-8; assembly: GCF_003464045.1. Taxonomy (NCBI): domain Bacteria; kingdom Bacillati; phylum Bacillota; class Clostridia; order Lachnospirales; family Lachnospiraceae; genus Dorea; species Dorea sp. AM58-8. Next base: position 82,957 of record NZ_QSDM01000015.1, read on the forward strand.
CGGATATCAGCTTCCGGAACTTCCAGAATCTGGCTGAGGTATTTGTCAGAGAATCCGTCTTTCTTAGCCTGTGTCAGTGCTTCGTCTGATGGCAGAGCCCCTTTGGATTCCATCAATGCATTTTCTTCCTCCACCAGTTCTTTTATCTGCTCCAGGAAGTAATGTTTTATTTTCGTGATCTCATGAATCTCCTCTACAGTCGCACCTTTTCTGAGTGCTTCGTAGATCAGGAAATAACGCTGGCTGGACGGAGTAATCAGCTGTTTCAGCAGGTCTTCCTTCGTGCGAGCATCAAAATCCTTCGCATGACCCAGACCGTAATTGCCATTCTCCAGGCTTCGGATTGCCTTCTGGAATGCTTCTTTGAAATTCTTACCGATACTCATAACCTCGCCGACCGCACGCATCTGTGTGCCAAGCTTGTCCTCTACACCTTTGAACTTCTCAAACGCCCAGCGTGCAAACTTGATTACCACATAGTCGCCGTCCGGAACGTATTTGTCCAGAGTGCCGTATTTGCCACATTCAATATCCTTCAATGTCAGTCCGCATGCAAGCATCGCAGATACAAGCGCGATCGGGAATCCGGTTGCCTTGGATGCCAGCGCAGAAGAACGGGATGTACGCGGATTGATCTCGATAACGATAATTCTGTCTGATACCGGATCATGCGCAAACTGCACGTTCGTTCCACCGATCACCTGTACAGAATCTACGATCTTATAAGCCTGTTCCTGCATTCTCTTCTGACATTCTTCCGAAATCGTCAGCATCGGAGCAGAACAGAAGGAATCTCCTGTATGCACGCCCAGTGGATCAACATTTTCAATAAAGCATACCGTGATCATATTGCCTTCTGCATCACGAACCACCTCAAGCTCCAACTCTTCCCATCCGAGAATAGACTCCTCTACAAGCACCTGTCCCACAAGACTTGCCTGCAGTCCTCGTGCACATACAGTCTTCAGTTCTTCCTTATTATAGACAAGCCCGCCGCCGGCACCGCCCATAGTATAAGCCGGACGCAGTACCACCGGATAACCCAGCTTATCAGCAATCGCAAGTGCTTCGTCTACAGAATACGCAACCTCGCTTTTCGCCATTTCCACGCCAAGCTCATTCATCGTCTTCTTAAACTCGATGCGGTCTTCCCCACGTTCGATTGCATCCACCTGCACACCGATAACCTTTACATTATATTTGTCAAGAATTCCTTCTTTGTATAATTCAGAGCAGAGATTCAATCCGGACTGTCCTCCCAGATTCGGAAGCAGCGCATCCGGTCTTTCTTTTGCAATAATCTGTTCCAGACGATTCACATTCAATGGCTCAATATAAGTAACATCCGCGATCTCCGGATCCGTCATGATCGTTGCCGGATTAGAATTCACCAGCACAATCTCATATCCCAGTTTTCGAAGGGCCTTACACGCCTGTGTTCCAGAATAATCGAACTCGCACGCCTGACCGATAATGATCGGGCCGGAACCAATAATCAGTACTTTCTTAATATCTTCTCTCTTTGACATATTATCTCCTCTCTGCTGAAGCAGTAACATTTTTTCACAATATAATTTATATAAAATTTTATATCTGATTTTTGATTATCCGCATAAATACAATACTTTCAAGCATTTTGACGTATAGGAAAACATTCATTTTACCACGAATTTACCACGATTGAATAAGCC